>JANNUY010000985.1:0-2064 GCA_031414155.1 Acidobacteriota bacterium | reverse complement strand
AACTCGACAATCAATTCCGGCGTGGCATCACCGCCGATGCGGTCTACGCCGGCTTCGATGGCTTTTTTGTAGCGATCTTTGACGCTCAAGGCCTCGACGCCCCACGGCATGCCAGTGGAAATGCCCGTGTCGGAATTTACGACACCCGTGTAGCCCAGTTTGTTGCGCAGCATATCGGTGATGATTTCTTTGTTATACGCCATGCCGAGGTCTTCGCTCGTCATGCCTTTGGGCACGGCGTAATACGGCATGATCATCGCGGTTCCGGCGGCAATCGCGGCCTTCCACGGCTGCAAATGATAATCAAGGTTCTTGCCCGGATAGACCTGATTTTTACCGTAAGGAAAATGTGCATCCAGTCCGTCATCGGCTGGCCCTGCGCCGGGGAAATGTTTGGTCGTCAGCGCGACGCTGGTAACGCCCAGCTTTTCGCCCTGAAAACCGCGCACCAACGCCGTAATGATGTCCGTCGTCAATTTCGCATCTTCGCCAAAGGTTTCGCGGAAGCGGTTCCAGCGCGGCTCTGTCGCTACGTCAGCCGTCGGATGATATGCGCCGCGCAATCCGACCGCGACGTATTCCTGCGCGGCGATGCGAGCGAATTCTTCGACCAAAGTTGTGTCACGCATCGCGGCCAAGCCCAGCGGGCCGGGCCATTGCGAAAACGCACTGCCTGCTTCGATGATGCCGCATACGTTTTGCGTGCCATAAAAATTGCGCGGGTTGGTGACAAAGATGACGGGGATGCCGAGCCGCGAGCCTTCGGCAATTTGTTGCACACCGTTCAGCCAGTTCGCCATCGTGCGCGGCGGCAGGTTTTCGCGGTTGATGAACTGGCGAATGTGACGTCGCATCACGCCATCGGTCGCGGCAGGCGAAGTTAGTTGAACCGGCCCCGGATTGAAGGGGTTCGACCCGTAAACCGGTTGCTCACTAACGCTGCCGTTCGGCCCAGCCGCTAAAGAAGGTCCCACCATCAATCCGGCTTTTTCCTCAATAGTCATTTGCGCAACCAGATCATTAACGCGTTCATCAATCGAACGTCGCCAATCTTCATAAACATCCAGCTTGCCATTTTTATTGAGGTCTTTGAAAAGCAGACCGTTCATTTGCAGAACGTTGATAACGCGTACGTTGATAATCGGTTGCGCCGGAGAGCTTTGAGGTAAAGCACCAACCGTAAGCGAAACGATCAGCAGTAAAGCAAGTACAACCTTGCGCATAATTTTTTTGGTTAAATTCATTGATGTGGCTCCATTCCTAAAATTCGTTTGGCATTGCTGCCTAAAATCATTGCGCGTTCTTCTTCGCCCAACGCATTCAGACTTTCGATCAATTCGTGAACATCATAATCGCCCATATCAAAGGCATAATCTGTGCCGATAACAATTTGCGATACGCCAACTTGAGCAATTAAATTTTTCAATTGCTCCGGCGAATATACCAGCGAATCAAAATAAATTTGTTTGAGATATTCGCTGGGCTTTTTCTGAATACCACTCGCTTCAGGACGAACTTTATAACCGTGATCGGAACGTCCGATGTATGCAGGCAAATATCCACCGCCGTGTGCCGCTACAATTTTCAAACCGGGGTTGCGATCTAACACACCACCGAAAATTAAATTCGACAGCGCAATCGCAGTCTCTAACGGTTGCCCGATCATGTTCGTCAAATAAAATTGATTCACGCGTTCGCCAAGCGAAGAGCCGAGTGGATGAATAAAGACTACGCAGCCGAGTTCATCCGCCTTCGCCCAGAATTTTTCAAATTTTGCCTCTGCCAAATCAAGCCCGTTGACCGCCGTAGAAATTTCTACGCCTTTAAGATTGAGGGTTTTTACCGCGTGAATAAGCTGCTCAACCGAAAGCTCAGGATGTTGCAGCGCAATCGTACCGAGTCCAACAAAGCGTTCTGCATTCGTCGCGCAAGTCGCGGCGACGTGTTCGTTTTGCACGCGTACGATGTCTTTCGCCAAGTCAGGTTCCGCCCAATAATAATACTGGTTTGGTGAAGGACTAAGGACTTGCACGTCTATGCCCATTGCATCCATGTCGCGCAGCC
>JANNUY010000984.1:0-5428 GCA_031414155.1 Acidobacteriota bacterium | reverse complement strand
GTCGTTTCCGCCTGTTCTGCGGGAAATTTATGCGCAATCGCCCAGCGGGGAAACTTTGTCACAAGGCCCAGCCGGTCCTGCCAATCGAGCCGGTCGACTTTGTAGACAACGCCGTCGATATCATAAGGTAAATCAGCGCGTTGGGTTTCGATGCTGCGATAGTGGTTCAACACATCGGCGGCATTATTGGCGCGGATTAACAAAGGCGACACCGGCACGCCCCATGCCTCAATCGTCTTCATGACTTCAAATTGGCTATCGGCAGGCAGCGCGCTGACCTCACCCCAACCATGCGCCAGAAAACGCAAGCGCCGCGATGCCGTGACGCTGGCGTCCTTTTGCCGCAAAGATCCCGCCGCTGCGTTGCGCGGGTTGGCGAATTGGCGGGCTTTTTCGGGATCGCCGGCTTCAGATAGTAGGCGCGCATTCAACGCCTCAAAATCGGCCTTCGCCATATAGATCTCACCGCGGATTTCGAAGATTGCGGGAATTATAGGCCCGTTCGTGTCGAGCGAAGTCGAGACACCGTGCAGTGCCGAGGGATCTCTCGACTGCGCTCGAGACGAACGGAGTTGAGAGGGAATATCGGCAATAGTCCGCACATTCGCGGTAACATCCTCACCCACCGCGCCATCGCCGCGCGTTGCCGCTTGCACCAGCACGCCGTTTTCATAGCGCAGCGAGCACGACAACCCGTCAATCTTGTCCTCTGCCGTCAAGGCAACCGGCGTCCCCTCTGGCAAATTCAAAAACCGCCGTACGCGCGCGACGAAATCCTCAACATCCTCGTCACTGAACGCATTATCGAGACTCATCATGCGCTTGGCATGGGTAACCTTGGACAAAGGCGAGCTTTCAACCGCAGCGCCCACCGACGCGTTCGGGCTATCGGCGCGAACCAAAAGCGGAAAGGCAGTTTGAATATGTTTTTTGAAGCCGTTGGCTTCGACGGCCAGGGTGTATTTGCCAGGTGAGAGATTGCTCATCTGATAACGCCCCTGATCGTCGGTGGTTGCCGTGCGCGGCACGTTGCGGTCAGCTTCTGTGATTACGACTTTTGCGTTGGCTACCGCCGCGCCGGACGGATCAGTCACGACCCCGCGCACCGCCGCAGTAAAAGATTGGCTCCAGGCGGAAACGGCGAATAACACAAGTAAACAGCCGATTCTCGTCATCGTTACGAAGACTTTCATAGAACCTCCAATTGTCGAGTTGAATAAACGACCTGTCGAAAGGCGGCAAGCCGATGATTAAAGTTGCGTTGTTCCGAAGTGTGAAATGGAGTGAAGACCCCTGTCAGACGAACGCCTGACGACGGGGACTATAGCACCGGTCATGGATGTGACAAAGGAAACCGAGGAAAGGGATACGCGAAAAATTCCCTCGTGTATCTCTTGCCACTCAATCTCACCAAGAACGGGGCGAGTGCTGCCTGTGGTTGGCATTCCTTCAGCTCGTACCAGAAAATGCGGCTATGAATCCAATCGTAAAAATTATTGGCGGCGGACTCGCCGGTTCAGAGGCGGCGTGGCAGGCCGCCGAGCGCGGTTGCCGCGTCGAGCTATTTGAAATGCGTCCGACTCGCACGACGGGGGCGCATCAAACCCAAAATTTGGCCGAACTCGTGTGCAGCAATTCGTTCAAGTCTGACGAAGCGAACACTGCGCCGCGCTTGTTGAAAGACGAATTGCGCGCGGGCGGTTCGTTGCTGGTGCGGCTGGCGCATCAGTGCAACGTACCGGCGGGCGGCGCGCTGTCGGTTGATCGTGAAAAGTTTTCGGCGCTCGTGACCGAAAGCCTGACGAGTCATCCCAACATCGAAATCCAACGGGAAGAAGTCACCGCGATTAACTCTGACGAAATCACGGTGATTGCGGCGGGGCCGTTGGCTTCTTCGGCGTTGGTGAAAGCCATCGGCAAGCTGACGGGCGAAAGCGACTTGTATTTTTTCGACGCCATCTCGCCCATCGTCGAAGGCGACTCAATCAATTACGACGTAGCGTTCAAGGCCGCGCGTTACGGCAAGGGCGGCGACGATTATGTGAACTGCCCGATGAATCAAGCAGAGTACGACCGATTTTATGATGCGTTGTGCGTAGCCGAAACCGTCAAGCCGCATCAAGGCATGGAAAATGAGAATAAATTTTTTGAAGGCTGTCTGCCGATTGAAGAAATTGCGCGGCGCGGACGCGATACGTTGCGATATGGCCCGATGAAACCGGTCGGACTGATTGATCCGCGCACCGGCTATCAGCCTTATGCCTGTGTGCAACTGCGGTTGGAAAATCTGTTGGCCGACGCTTACAACATCGTAGGCTTTCAATGTCACATCAAATACGGCGAGCAACGGCGCGTGCTGCAATTGATTCCGGGTTTGGAGCAAGCCGAGTTCATTCGCTTCGGGCAGATGCATCGCAACACCTATATCTGTTCGCCGCGCCTGTTGCGAGAAACGCTGCAAATGAAGCTGCATCCGCGCGTTCTGTTTGCCGGACAAATCTCAGGCATCGAAGGTTACACAGAAGCAATGGCGACCGGCATGCTCGCGGGGATGAACGCGGCGCGGTTGGCGTGGGGCAAGGCGACGGCAGCGGCTCCGCGACTGTCGGCGATTGGTTCGCTGACGAATTATCTGGCGCATGCCGAGGCGAAAAACTTCCAACCGGCGAATACGACATTTGCGTTGTTGCCTGCGCTTGAACCGGAAATCAGAAAAGTAGCGAAGAAAAAATCGGATCGTCATCGTATCCAGGTCGAGCGCGGGCTGACGGCGTTCAAAGCCTGGCTCAATGAAATCGGCGAAGGCGAAAAAGCAGTGAGTTTGTGAGGAAAATGAAAGAGACGAAGGCAAAGAGTTTATTTCACCGCAGAGGCGCAGAGGCGACGCAGAGATACGCAGAGTCTTTTCTTCTCTGCGTATCTCTGCCCGAAACTGTGAGAAACCTCTGCGCCTCTGCGGTGAGCGGCCTTTTGCTAGCGGGACTTTTGTTCTCACCAACTCACAGCCAAAGCGGACGCAACAAGTCTGAAAAAGAAACCAACCAAAAATTACCCGCCAAGCCTTTGCCGCCTGCGCCGCTGCCCAAAGTCGTGAACGAATCGCGTGGCGGCAAGCCGGGTAATGAAGAATCCATTCGCATCAACAGCGATTTGGTGACGGTCACAGTAACGACGTTGAAAAGTACGACTGAGAAAGCTGCGCTGGCACAGGCAGATTTCACCATTCTTGAAAACGGCGTGCCGCAAGAAGTGACAAACTTTGCGCGCGAGAGTGAGACGCCGTTGCGGATGGTGGTGATTTTCGACGCAAGCATGAGCGTCGCCCAGCGGTTGAGTTTCGAGAAAAAAGCCGCGACGAAATTTTTCGACAAGATGATGCGTCCGCAAGATCAGGCGTCGGTATTTGCGCTCTCGACCGAGATCAGCGTGTTGCAGGAATTCACGAACAAGCCGCAGTTGTTGTCGAACGCGACGAAACAGCTCAAGGCGGCGGGCGCGACGGCGTTGTATGACGGCATCTATCTCGCGGCGGAATACTTGCGCGCCACGGCAGGCCGCCGCGTGATTGTGTTGGTGACGGATGGCGGTGATACGGTGAGCCACAAGACGTTGAAAGAAGCACTGCAAATCACGCAGGAAGTGGACGCGGTGATTTATTCGGTTTACACGGGTAAGTTGTGGGGTTCGCAAAACCTGCGCGACATCGGGGCCGAACGTGCGCTCTCGACGCTGACGAAAGAAACCGGCGGCGAAGTCTTTGCGCCTACGTTGCCGACGCTCGACCAGAAACAGGATGACGACAGCGGACTCAAACAACTCGACGAAGCCTTCAGCCAATTGGCCGATCAACTCAGGACGCAATACGTGTTGGGTTATTACTCTTCCAACGAAGCCCGCGACGGCGCTTACCGCAAAATCGAAGTCAAAGTGAATAAGCCCGGTTACGTCATCCGCAATCGCGCGGGCTATTACGCACCGAAATCCTGAACGAGGGAACGGCTAAGGGCTAGACATAAAAAACGGCGGGCAAGTTTTGCAACTTGCCCGCCGGAGCGTTTCACCCCTCAGGAGGGATCACCAATGGACATCAACTAAAGTGCAGAAGTAACTCGTTAAGTGCGCTATTCGTTTTCGATGCGCAGGTTGTTTTTCACCGAGAACACGTTCGACACGCCGTTCGCCGCAATGAAGGCGCGCGTTGAGTCGCCTTTATTGTTCACAACACCTTCGAGTGTGACGTTGCCGTTTTTCACGATGATGCGAATGGGCGGTGTCGCCATCAAACTCAAACGATCTAAGCCGGGTTGGCGATAGACTGCGCGATAGGTGGCGAAGCGAATGCGGTCGTCAAAATTCGAGAGCGGTAAGACTTCGATTTGGTTGACGACTTCTTCGACGCCAGTGATGCGTTCGACGACGCGCTCGGCGTCTTTGCGCAACGAAGGCCGCGTGACTTGTCCGTAAAGCGTCACCGTACCCTCTTCGATCTTGAACGCCAGATTGTCAAAGACGCTGAAAAACGGCAGCGTCACCAGTTCTTTGCGAACCTTCTTAGTCATTTTTTCGGCTTCAGCCGGGTTGGCCGGATTCGTCTTTGGATTCGCCAATCCAGGCATTGCCGTAAACAAAATCGTAAACAAGAAAGCAGCAGCCAATAACTTTTTCATATTTGTTTCCTCCTCCAACTTTCAACTGCGTAAAACTTCAAAAACCGCGATCACTTCTTTGCTCAAACTACGTCAAAGAACGCAGCGTTAGATTTGCTTTGCAGCTTATGAATTGTATTTTTTGCAGATGAGAGAAACTAAATGTGAGGGCGCAGAAATACGCGAATAGCCTGATTGTCATCATTCAGAGCGTCGCGTATGATGCCCGCTCTTACACAAACAGACCTTAACCATTAACACGGAGAAAAGTTCGGCATGGCAGATTTTAGCAGCGGCACGATTCTCGGCGCGCAACCCGCAGCGGCGGTCGAAGGCGGCGAAGTGATCCTGACGTGCGAGGGCTATGACACTTCAGATTACGCCGCGTGCCGCGTCAGCTTTGATGGCTGGCGCGGGCGTATCATCAGCGCCTCATCAGAGCGCGTCATCGTTGGCGTGCCTGATTACGAAGTCGGGCAAAGCGCCGATGAGGTTGAACTCGAAAGCGGAAGCGGTACGTTAATCGCGCCGCTGGCCGTGGGCGAAAAGCTGGCCGAGAACATGCATCCGGTCGGCAACCCCGCGATAGACCGCGAAGACGGCACGATTTATGTCACGTTGTCAGGTTCACGCGGACAGAAGATGCCGGTTTCGATTTACGCGATCAGCCCCGACGGCACGGTGTCGCCGTTCAATTCAGACATTACGAACCCTTCCGGTCTGGCCTTTGACGAAGAAGGCACGTTGCATGTGACCAGCCGTTACGAAGGCGAACTTTATCG
>JANNUY010000983.1:0-2184 GCA_031414155.1 Acidobacteriota bacterium | reverse complement strand
AAGCCGCGCGCGATCAATGCGTCAATGCCGGTTTGAATGTCTTGATAGTCGCCGCCGCCCCAATCGTTGACATTCGCCGTCACGAACTTTTCGCCGTAACCCGAACTGCCGCGCGGGTTAGGATAAAAAACGAACCAGCCCTTGCCCGACCAGATTTGTCCGAAGTTGTTGCTCACCGCCGGAAAGCTCTGCGCCCACACGCCCGACGGGCCGCCGTGAATCCAGGCCAACAGCGGATAGCGTTTGCCCGCTTCGTAATTGGTCGGATAAAGCAGCAAGCCTTCAATTTCAAGGCTGTCCTTGCCTTTCCACTTGATGACTTCGCTTTTGCCGACGGCTACGGTTTTGAGTTGCGCGTGATGATCGGTCAACTTGAGCGGACTGAACGAACCCAGTGTCGAAACATATACATCGCTGGCGTGCTGCATATCGGCGCGGGTGAAAGCTACGCGCGCGGTGTCGGCAGAATAGGAAGCACTCGAAATGACACCGTCCCCGCTCGAAATTTGTTTGGGTTCGCCGCCTGCGACAGGTACGCGATAAAGCTGCGTCGTAGTGCGCTGGCTCACCGAGAGCAAGAGATGCGAACCGTCGCGTGACCACGTGATATTCGACGCGACGTAATCGAAGCTCGGCGCTACGACACGCGGCTCGCCGCCTTCTGACGCAATCACATTGACGCGCGCGTAACTTGTGAAGCCCGTCGCGCGATTGCCGCTGTTGCAGGCGATCCATTTGCCATCGGGCGACCACGTAGCGTTGCTGTCAGGGCCGTCATTCACAAACAGCTTGCGCGGCGCGCCTGAACCATCGGCGTTCACCACATAAATATCACCGTAACTGCCATCATCCGCTTTGGGCGTAGGGTGTCCCGTCACGCTCAACCGCTTGCCGTCGGGCGACCATTGCGGATCGCTGACCGACAGTTCGCCGCGCGTAAGTTCAGTAGCCTTTTTCGATTCGAGATCAATCACATAAAGCCGGTTGAAGCGGTAATTAGTGTCAACGATTTGCGGATCATCTTTGTCTTTGATTTTCTTTTCTTCGGCTTCGGTCAGCGGCATTTGCGCGACATAAGCGATGCGCTTGCCGTCGGGCGACCAGGCAAATCCGCTTACGCCGGTCTTGCTGTCGGTGAGCTTTTCGGCTTCGCCGCCGAACGCGGGAATCAAATAAACCTGCGCTTTCGCGGCTTCGCCTGTGCCGCGGGTCGAGATAAACGCAATCGTCTGTCCGTCGGGCGACCATTGCGGCGCGGTGTCGTTCTTGCCGGTGGTGAAGCGGCGCGGTTTGGCGGTGTCTACGGCAACGAGCCAGAGTTCGCTGCGGCGCTCGTTCTCTTTCAAGTCGGCATAACCGACCACGTAAACGACCTGCTTGCCGTCGGGCGAAAGCGTCGCGTTGTTGACGGTTTTCAAAGCCATCACGTCGTCAAAATTCATGGGGCGCGGCGTTTGGGCGGCGCTGGTAATGGCTAATACAAAGGCCATCACGATCATCATCAAATTGCGTTGTTTCATTTTTGCCTCCATTGGTAACACAACCTGCCAGGTTGCGCTGTTACGCTTTTACCTGAATTGGATTCTGTTTGAATACCGCACAACCTCGGCAGGTTGTGCCACCGTTATCCGCGATAGTTTGCATTGAGCGGTTCGACCACGACCGCTGTGCCGTAAGCCAGGACTTCGGTAACGCCGCCCATGACTTCGTTGGCGTCGTAACGCGCGCCGATGATGGCGTTGGCTCCTATCTCGGTCGCATGTTGAATCATGATATCGAAGGCTTCGGCGCGCGTTTGCTCGCAAAGCCTAGTGAAAATGCTGATGTTGCCGCCCACCAGTGATTGCAAACCCGCGCCCAACGTGCCGAACACCGAACGTGAGCGCACGGTGATGCCGCGCACGACGCCCAGCGAACGCACGACGCGAAAGCCGGGCAAGTCAAAAGCCGTTGTGACCATATGCGGCGCAACCGAATAACGCGGCGGCGCGACTTGATAAGGCGCTGCATTGACAGGCAGGTTTTCCATTCAGGTTTCCTTTTTCAATACTGTGAACATTTTTGAGGCAGGAGTGAAATGAAACGGGCCGTTCGCCAGCCAGAAGGTGATGATCAAACCGCCTTCTCTCGTCGCACGACCCGTGACAATTGTCACGACTACCTTAAAACAGTTGCCGGGACTCT
>JANNUY010000982.1:0-8017 GCA_031414155.1 Acidobacteriota bacterium | reverse complement strand
CGCCACCGAGGCTCAGGTCGCTTACGCTCCCCGTACTGCCAGCAAAATCTCAACCGAAGCTCGCATCTTTTCCTGCGAGCGTTCGCCGAGGTTGGGAAGGCAATCCAGTCCGCCGCCTGCGATGAATTTGGCGAGGTCTTGCAAGTTGGTGAGTTGAAACTGGCGATAGAGCGTTTGCGCGGTTTTCATGCCTACGCTGTCAACGCGCAGCAAGTCGAGCGTGCTGAGGGGAATCTCTTTTTGGATTTCTTCGTAAGCCTTGAACGTCCCCGTCGTAAGCAAGTCGGCGATCTTCTGGCTGATGGCTGCGCCAATGCCGGGCAGCGTTTGCAAAGCCGCGACGCCGCCCGCTGAATGCAATTCAACAAGCGGCGTCGGATGGTCTTCGATCACGTCGGCGGCGTTGCGATAAGCGCGAATTTTGAAGCCGTTGTCACCGCGCAAATCCATCAAATCGGCGAGGCGGCGAAAGACGGTGGCGATTTCGGCATTCGTCCTGGACGTCATCTCATTACCCGAACATCGCACCGACAGCCGACGCGATCAGCGCATAAACCACATACAACGCAATCAGGTAAGTCGCCGCCGTCGCGGTTTTCATGCGATGCGTCACGGCGGCGTAACCAATCGAAAGCAACGCCATAATCCAGATGGCAAAAACGTCCACGCGCGAAAGCAAAGCCGCCAGAAACTTGGGTAGCGCGTTTTCACCGGCAATTAAAGCCGCCCACGCTCCGGCATTTGACGCGACAACATTGCCCAGATTCTTAAACGTAATCTCGCTGGGGTCTTTGAGATAAAGCAAAATCAAAAACACCGTCGTTGAGATTAACGTGACAGCGATGAAGGCATACAACGTCACAGCCAACAACGAGGCATAAGTGTTTTCGTGTCCCATCATCATTGAGATGAGTTTGAAAATGCCCGCAATCACCAACGCACTGATTAACACACCGAGCGCGCCGCCGCCGACAAACTGCGCCGTCGCAAACTTGCTAATCGTTTTGGCTTGCGTGTCAGCGTCTTCGGCTTTCATTTTGCCTTCAGCCACCGCTTGATCGAATTGCTCGCGCATCATTCGCCCCATATCCAGTCGCTGCGACATGGCATAACCCGTGAGCGCGCCAAAAACGATAGTGAAAATAATCGGTAATAGCAGCTTGGGCGAATGCCTCATCTCAGCGAAAGTTTCGCCGGGCGAAAACCACGTGCCAATGATGCGGGCGATGATATTTTTCGGCGGTGCAGTCGGGGCATCTTGCGGACGTGACGACATCGGGTCAGCAGCGTAACTCTGTCCAACTTCCATGGATTCCTCCTTGCGGGAAACAGGGCAAATTGTTTTTGAATAGCTTCGCGCGCGCTCAACCGCGAGCAGGGCGTGAAGCAGGAATGTGATACGGCTTCAAATACGTTGTAAGTCTTGGCTGGGTTCGTGGAGAAAGCAAGCCGCAAAGTGATTCGGCGCAATTTGGACGAATGGCGGTTCTTTGGTCTGGCAGCGTTCCATCGCTTGCGGGCAGCGCGTATGAAAGCGGCAACCTGATGGCGGCGCGAGCGGACTGGGTACATCACCGCCTAAACGCGGCACATCGGCACGCTTCATCTCTGGGTCAGGTTGCGGAATTGCCGCAAGCAAGGCTTGCGTGTAAGGATGCAATGGTCGCGCGTAAATTTCTGAGGACGGCGCGAGTTCGACCAGCTTGCCTAGATACATCACACCAACGCGCGTCGAAATGTGTTCGACGACAGCGAGGCCATGCGAAATGAAAAGATAGGTCAGGTCGAATTGCGCTTGCAGGTCTTGCAATAAATTGACGACTTGCGCCTGCACCGAAACATCGAGCGCCGAAACCGGTTCGTCGGCGACGATGAAATCAGGCTGCAACGCCAACGCGCGCGCGATGCCGATGCGCTGACGCTGTCCGCCGCTGAACTGATGCGGATAACGTCCGGCGTAATCAGGGTCGAGACCGACGACGCGCAACAACTCGGCGACGCGTTCGCACTGTTCAGCCTTAGTGCCGATGCGATGAATCACGAGCGGTTCGCCGATGATGTCGCCAACCGTCATACGCGGATTGAGCGAAGCGTATGGGTCTTGAAAAACGATTTGCATCCGCCGCCGCAACGCGCGCAAGTCACCACTGTTAAGCGCGCGTACGTCTTGCCCGTCAAAGAAAACTTCGCCGCTCGTGGGTTCGATTAAACGCAACAGGCAACGGCCTACCGTAGTCTTGCCGCAGCCCGATTCGCCGACGAGGCCCAGCGTCTCGCCGCGTTCGATGGTGAACGACACACCGTCCACGGCATAAACGGTTTGCTTGTTCGCAGCGGGAAAATGCTTTTTGAGGTTGGTGATTTGAACGAGGAGTTGCGGCATCAGAGCAGCGAGCTTTTACAAAGTTCATCTACGGTGGGCGTGAACCGAGGCAAAACTTGCGAAGTAACTCGGTCGCCGCTGTAAAAGACTGTTCCTTGGCTATAAGTGTTAGTGAGCAAATCAAGCTGTCTGACTTCTACCATTTTGTGTTCGGGGTCTACTAACCAAAGCTCGTTGACACCGAGCGCCGCGTAAGTATCAGACTTGGTATTACGATCATAGAGCGCCGTCCCAGGCGAAATGACTTCAACGACGAGGTCAGCGGTCTCAAGATGTTCCAAATCATGGTTTTGAAGCGTCGTTTCGCTGAGGTAGAACAAATCTGGTTCGACATAGGTGGCCTTACCCGTCCACAAAGCCGCGCGCGGAACAAAAACCCTGCCCCGCTCGCCTGTTTCGTAAAGATGTCCGATAAAAAGATGATTCAGCTTAACCATCGCGACATTGTGGCGAGATTTAGGCGGAGGACTCATATACAAAACTCCTGCGATCAGTTCGAGCTTGGTACCGTCTTTAGGTTCGGGCAAATCCCAAAACTCCTCAAGCGTATAGGTTCTGACCAACGGCGATGTACTTAATACAGCAGACATAACGATTTACCTCGCAAACATTTCACAGCAACAAGGGCGGCGCATTCTATGCCTACTTTTCTGTCAGCGACAACTCCGCCGCGCGCAGACAACGCGCCTGATGCACTGTGTTGAGGGCAGTCAACTCAATCTTGCCGAATTCACACGCCGCCTGCCGATATTCGCAACGCGGCGCGAAACGGCAACCCGCAGGCAAGGCGAGCAAGTTAGGCACGACGCCTTCGATGGTTTGCAGACGCGCTTGATGGCCGCCCAGACGCGGCACGGCGCGCAGCAGTCCAGCGGTGTATGGATGACGTGGTTGCGCGAAGAGTTCGCGCACAGCAGCGTGTTCAACGATTTGACCGGCGTACATCACGGCGACGCGGTCGGCGATTTCGGCGACGACGCCGAGGTCATGCGTTATCAACAACAGCGCCAGATTGCGTTTCGCTTTAAGTTCGTTGAGCAAGTCGAGAATCTGCGCCTGAATCGTCACGTCCAACGCCGTCGTAGGCTCATCGGCAATCAACAGTTTCGGGTCGCAAGCCAACGCCATTGCGATCATTACGCGCTGGCGCATGCCGCCTGACATTTCGTGCGGATAGTTTTTGGCGCGCAATTCGGCGGCGGGAATGGCTACATCGCGCATGCCTTCGATGGCTTGATTCCAGGCTTCTTTTTTCGGGACGCCGCGATGCAGGCGGATGGCTTCGGCAATCTGTTCGCCCACCGTAAAAACCGGATTAAGCGACGTCAGCGGGTCTTGAAAGATCATCCCCAAATCATCGCCGCGCAACTTGCGCATCTCGGCTTCGCTGAGTTTGGTGAGATCGCGTCCGTTAAAAAGAATTTCGCCGCTGGTGATGCGTCCGGGCTTGGCGATTAAACGCATCAGCGAAAGCGCCGTCACCGATTTGCCGCAGCCCGATTCACCGACAAGGCAAAGTGTCTGGCCTGCGTCGAGTGTAAAACTCACATCATCAACGGCGCGCACTTCGCCGCGTTGTGTGGCGAAGCTGGTCGTGAGATGGCGGACTTCGAGCAAGGGCATCATCAGTTCAAGTATGACACGGGATAAACTCTGCAAAGAGGATCCACCGTGACCAACGTTAGCCCCTCGACATTCGCCTGAGCAATAAGCAGCCTGTCAAAGGGGTCGCGGTGATGCAAAGGCAAGTTATCGAGTTCGTAAATATGTGCCGGAATGATCGTCAAGACGTGAACGGCGTTGGCGCTTTGTTGACGGGCAATCAATTGAGTCAATGGCACAGAGAGTTGCAGCTTGCCTAATTGCATCTTCACCTGAATTTCCCATAGGTTCACTACGCTCACGTAAAGTTCGTTCGTCACATCTTCCAATGCTGACAGAACACGCGCGGGCAAACGTTGTGGCGCATCAATCCACCAAATCAGAATGTGCGTGTCCAGCAACAGCTTCAAGGTTACGCCTCGTTTTCTTCGCCTAACCAAAAGCTATCGGGCAAAGGCTCATCGAAATCATCGCTGACCCAGATGGTTCCGCGATTCAATCCGGCGATGCGCTTTTGAGGAATGGCGGCTGGCGCAGCTTCAGCGGCTGACACCAAACGAGCGACAGGTTTGTCGCGCTCAGTGATGACCACTTCAGCGCCTTGCGAAGCCAGCGCCAACCACTGGGTGAATTGTTGCTGAACTTCTTCGACACTAATCGTATGCGTCATATTACGGCTCCTTTGCGGCGGCTTACTTTTTCAGCGCAGCGGAAAACTTCCCTAACATCTGCGGAAAAAGCTCAATGCTTTTGGGCGTAGTCGCTTTGCCTTCGAGAACGATCTCGCGGGGCGTGAGCGGCGCATTATAAATATCTTGATTCGATTGTGCGTCGGATTTGATGACCGAACCTTTCAGTTCGAGTCCGGCGAATACGCCTTTGCTACGCGAATAGGAAAGAATCTTGGCCTGCATCAACACGTCGGTAGAAGCCGCCGCATTGCGCCCCACCGGGCCAGCCGAAACGGATGCGCCCGCGCCGATTTCAAATTTATCTTTGAGCAAACTGTTCAACCCGTCTTCATTCAGAATGAGCAGGACGAGGTCTACGGCTTGTCCGCCGATTTGCAATCCGAAGCTGCCGCCGCCAATCGTCAAGAACGCCGGAGCGCCCCAGGCGTTATTTTCGCTACGGCAACTGACAACACCTTTGCCATATTGCCCACCGACGACAAATCCGGCTTTCTTGACACCGGGAAATACCGCGACACAACGAGTGCGATCCAGCGCCCATTGCGGAACAGCCTGATCTTCGGCTGACATGATTTCCTGAAAAACCTTCGCGGCTTTCAAGGCACGCTGGCGCGCTTCATATGACGAAGCCTGTGGAGCGGTGGGGACGATAAACAAGCCAGCGAAAGCAACCAGCACAACCAAGGACACAATGCGCATAACAACCTCCTAGAGAGTGGTGAAAAGTTATGGAGTGAAAGGGTATGGCTTATTTACCTTGCGTCTTGTGCTTTTTCAAGCACCCAATAGCAGTGAGGCCATAGCGCGCTGCGCGACACTTGGCATAAGATGCGCGCGCTTTACTTTCACAAAGCTGCATAAGACTTAGACGTATGGCTACCGCGCTTTATCGCTTTCCTGCAATTAAAGAGACCACCGACGCTGCGGAAGCTGCGCGCCCTGCCACGGTAATAGCGGCTGCCGATACGCTCTCGCACTTTTCTCTCGCACCGCTTTCGGCGGGCGACATCATTGATCGCGCCGTGCGGATGTATCGGCTGCATCTGCTCGCCTTTATTCGCATTGTGTTGCCGACCACCTTGCTGGCCTTTGCGGGCGGCATCTTGTGGATGATAGGCATTCGCAACATTTCGTTTGAACATGGCGACTTGCGCATGTTCCTGATGGTTTCGGCGATGGTGTTGGGCGGCCTCATGTGGGTCGTAGGCAAAGCGGGCTTTCTGATGGTGATGGGCGCGGCTTCGCGGGCGCTGGTCTTGCATTTTTTCAACGGCACACCGCTGCTCGCGCGTGATGTATACCGCGCTGTACGAGAGCGCGTCTGGGGATTGTTAGGCGCGACAATCATGCTGTTCATCTTCACGCTGGTGATCGTCTCTGCGCTGTATACGATCTTTGCGATGGTCATTGCGGTTTACTTTCTGGCGGTGATGGCTCTGATCAAAGTCCTGCCTAACTGGATGATGATAACGATGCACGTCGTCTTCGGCGGAGCCGCTGCTCTTTGCCTGATTGCCGCTGGACTAATCGCTTACACCCGCGTGGTTTATACGCCGCAAGCGATGATGGTCGAAGGCAAAGGCGTATTCGATGCGTTCGGGCGCAGCTTCACGCTGGCCGGGCGCGAGTTCAAACGCATTGGCGCGGTCTTACTGTTTCAGTTTTGCGTCGCGTGGTCGCTCTATGCGCTGCTGCTCGTGCCGCTGGGCTGGTACAGTTATTTTCACGAAACCGAAGGGCTTTCGCTGACGAGCTTTTTCGATACGACCGGGCCGCTGTGGTTCACCATCGCGCAACAGACGTTGACGCAATTGGCTGAAATTCTGATCGCGCCGATTGTGCTGTTGAGTTTCACGTTGCTCTATCTCGACAGCCGCGTACGCAAAGAAGGCTTTGACGTAGAGTTGCTCGCCAACCGCGTCTTGCCGCCCGCGCGTTACGAACAACGAGTCGCCATTCCGCCGCCCGCGTCAGTTGAACCAACTCCTGTTCATCGTCCTGACATTGACTGGTCAGAAGAACTGGCGCTGGAGTTGGAAGCAGAAGCCGCCGCGCCGCCTTCGATTGAAGCGCCACCGCCAGAACCGTTGCCTTTCATCGAAATCTCTGAAACCGCCACCATCCCGCTCACGCCTGTGACCGCAGCACCAGCAAACGAACGGGCCGCCCGGTATTGCGCGAACTGCGGCACGGAAGCGAACGAGCGAGCGCGTTTTTGCGCGACCTGTGGAGACAAGTTCTGATGCATCGTCACGGATTCAATGGGCTGATGTGGTTGTGGTGCTTAATACTGTATTGCGCGCTGTGCCCTGTGCTGTTCGCCGCCGTGCCGCGCGCCGATTACCAACGCCGCGTCAACGAAGCCGCGCAACTCATACAAAGTGCCGTCAAAAAGCCAGACACTGAAACCGAAGCTACGCTCACACGGCTTGCGCGCTTGCTGCCAGCTTCAGAAGAAGTCGCTGACCGTGAGTTCATCATCCACATCAACAACATCTGGTTGCACGAACAAATCGCCCAACTGCCCGAAGCCGCAACCGACGAAGACGAAGAAGACACGCAAGCTCGCATCGGTGAGTGGCAAAAACTGGTTGATTACCTCAACGCCTTGAACGCGCGCGTCAATGACTTAAATGCGCCACTGCCCGCGAATTTCAAACTCGAACGCAACAAGCTCGACAGCATTCTGGCGCGGGCGGAATACCAGACCGATGAGCGCGCCGCTTCAGGCATTCAACATTGGCTCAAGCAACAGTGGGGGCGGCTGATGAAATGGTTGCGCGCGCTGTTCAGCCAGTCCGAACGCGAGCCGAACATGCCCGGTCAAGGCACGGTCAACATCGCCCGCGTCATCATCGTCACCTTGCTGATTGCGGCGCTCGCTTTTGCCCTTTACCAGTTGTCGCGCAGGTGGCGCGCACGGCAACCTAAAGACAAAAAAGAAAAGGCGCGTGAAATTCTCGGCGTCGAAATCACTGATGAAACTACGACCGAAGATTTGCTGGCCGCCGCGCGCTTGCTCGCCCAGCAAGGCGATTATCGCGGCGCGATTCGGCGCGCTTACATCGCACTGCTTTACGAACTCGAACAACGCGGCAAGCTGCGCTTGCACCGTTCTAAAACCAACCGCGATTACCTGAACGCGCTGCGTCACGAAGCCCTCCTCTATCCATCATTCGCCGCCCTCACGCGCAGTTTCGAGGCTGTCTGGTACGGTCAATCGCAGGCTTCGCAATTTGATTTTGAAGGATTTCTCGACAGTTACGAAGAGGCGGTACGGGGAGCGTAAGCGACCTGAGCCTCGGCATTGCGTCAACCGCCAAGGCTCAGGTCGCTTACG
>JANNUY010000981.1:0-2712 GCA_031414155.1 Acidobacteriota bacterium | reverse complement strand
TCTGCAACTCATTCCAAAAACGTTTCGTACCCAGAAAGCAAGTCGCTGAATCCAACAATAAATCCGGCGCAGTATCTGGCGGGAGCTAAAACGTTCAACAAGTTAGGGAATTCAAGTTATGCAATTTCAAGCGAAAGGTTTGAAGAGGAGAGGAGAACTCATGTTTCGTTGGTCATTTAAGGCCTTAGGCCATTGTGCGTTAGCCGCTGTGCTGGCAGCATCAGGAACCGTCCCGACGTTCGCACAGGATGCGCCGAAAGCGCAGGACGGTGTGCAACTGCCGCCGGTTTCGCGTCCGTTGCCGACGCGCACGTCAGGGTTAGACCCGAACAAAGTCGTTCGTTGGTCGTTACGCGATGCCATTATGGCGGCGCTCGAAAACAACGTGGACATCGAACTCGAACGGCAGAACGTTCGCATGGCGCAATTCGACATTACGGCAGCGGAAGGCTTTTACGATTACACCACGACTTCGCGTTTGCTTTATAACGCCGTGCAGCGTCCTAACACTTTCCGGTTTACCGGTACGGCGTTGGATACCACGACGAGCAACACGCTTAACTTTGATTTCGGCGCCCGCAAGAACTTTGAAAAATGGGGATCAATTGCGACGGCTGATTTTACGAATTCGCGCGCTACTTCAAACACGGCGAACTTCTCGCCGTTATATCAACCGGTACTTTCATTCAACATTACCCAGCCGATTAAAAGAAATTTCAGAATTGATTCTACCCGCCGCCAGATTCGCATTGCGAAACGGCAGCTTGATTTGAATGATGTGATCTTTCGCCAACGCGCCATCGAAATCATTTCGCGCGTTCAGCAGGCTTATTGGAATTTAGCTCTCGCCATTCGTGACGAAGCGATTCAACTTGATGCGGTGAAACTGGCTGAGACGCAACTGAGTCAAAATCAGCGGCAAGTCGAAGTCGGTACGTTGGCCCCGATTGACGTAGTGCAATCAGCCACCGTTCTCGAAACTCGCCGTCAACAGGTTTATCAGGCCATGGAGCAAATCTCTCAGGCTGAAAATGCCTTGAAAGCATTGGTCGTCTCTGGCCCCAGCGACGAACTCTGGAAGACGCGCATTGACCCAACCGAAGCCTTTGACGTAAAGCCGATTACGTTGCCGCTGGATGATGCAGTGAGACTGGCAGAATCCAACCGCCCTGAAATGCACCAGTTCAAATTTCAGCGTGAGATTAACAAGACCAATGTCGAATTTTTTGCCAATCAGACCAAACCGCAAATTGATTTGGTGGGAAATTATTCCATCGTCGGTGTCGGTGGTCAGGCCAACGCCGGTGTTCCGGCCACTCAACTGTTTGACAAGTTTGTTGGTAATTACGGCACAGGCTTAAAGAATTTACTGAAACAAAGTTTCCCCACCATTAGCTTCGGCGTGCAGTTCAGTTTCCCGCTGCGCAACCGCACGGCGCTGGCCAATCTCGGACGCGCGAAAGAACAGGAACGCCAACTCAGTTTGCAAGAACGTCGCCTGGTGCAAAACATTCAACTCGAAGTGCGCAATGCCGTTCAGTCAGTTGAAATCGCCAAGTTGCGTATCGAAGCGGCACGTGCGGCGTCGGAATACGCCCGCCAGCAACTTGAAGGCGAGCAGAAACGTTTTGCGGCGGGGTTGTCTACCACGTTTTTTGTGTTGCAGCGCCAGACTGATTTAACGCAAACGCGCGGTACTGAATTGCGTGCGCTGGCTGATTACAACAAAGCTGTGGCTACGTTGCAGAGCGTGATGGGCACTACGCTCACCAGCAACAGCGTCGAAGTGAAATCTGAAATCACCGCGCAACCCGGTGATAAAAAGTGGGCTGAGATCAAATAAATCATTGCCACCGACCGAAAAAGCAAAAGAGCGATCTGCTGAAAAGCGGATCGCTCTTTTGCTTTTTTGGGATTGGGTTTAGTTACTGCGCCAAGCTGCGAATCGCGCGCTTGCCATCGCTCACGACGACATTGATTGCGCCGTTGTTTTCAACCTGCGCAATCGCTTCTTTGCATTCGTTGGCGGTGCAAACAGTGACTCGCTGTTTGCCTTTGAAAGCGCGCACGGAGAATTGGCCTTCGCTGTTGGTCGCGCCGCTTTCGTTCGTCCACCATTCGTTGAAAAGCAGTTCGTTCCAGACCAGCGCGTTCGGTTTCGATGACCAATCGGCGCGATACATCGCGCCTTGCGGCAGCCAGTGCGAACGCTCCCAAAAGCCCCACATCAGGAAGTCGGTGCAACGGGGCGTGCTGAACAATAGCGTGACGACATCGCGCGTGAAATCGGCCTGCAAGGCTTCGTCGGGCGTATTGAAATCGAATTCGGTGATGTTGAACGGTACGCGCAATTGCGA
The DNA here is from genome assembly GCA_031414155.1 of Acidobacteriota bacterium. Taxonomy (GTDB): domain Bacteria; phylum Acidobacteriota; class Blastocatellia; order RBC074; family RBC074; genus JACPYM01. The sequence goes on along the minus strand of JANNUY010000981.1, from coordinate 355 downwards.
GAAACGCGCGATGATTTCCTGCATCGTGTCAATTTGCGTGACCGCGCCGAAATGCCCTTGCATGCCCAGCCCGTCCACCGGAGCGCCGTTGTCGAGCAACCAATTGACCAGCGTATAAACGTAATCCTGTTTCTGCCGATTCCAACCGTTGGCCGCGAGAATGTCGTAATCGTTATAGAAAAGTTTCGCTTGCGCATCGTGTTGCCGTGCCATTTGAAACCAGCGCACCATTTCTGAATTCGGCAATACGCCGTCGCGTTGCGTGACGCCCGCAACGCCGCCGATCAAACCCATCACGTTGTTGTTGGTGAAGGCTTCGTTGATGACATCCCATTGATAGGCTTTGCCATTGACG
>JANNUY010000980.1:0-5427 GCA_031414155.1 Acidobacteriota bacterium | reverse complement strand
CTAGGGCTTTACGGCATCGGCACCGGCGGACAATCGCTCGCTGCGATGTTTGCTCCGCTGGTCGCGGGCGCGTTCGGCTTGCGCTGGGGCTTCTGGATTTTCGGCGTGCTGCTGATTGTCTGGCTGCTGTTGTTTTGGTGGAAGGCCGAAGACGCGCCGCGCCGCGCGCCCGCCAAAAGCCTTAGCGAAATGCTCGCGCCTTTGCGCGAACGCATGAGTTGGGTCTTGAGCCTGTATTACTTCCTCACCTTCGGCGGTTTCGTAGCGATGGGCATTTACCTGCCGATCTTTTTGACCGAGATGTTCAAGCTCACGCCGCAAGATGCTGGCATGCGTACCGCAGGCTTTGTCCTGCTCGCCGTCGCAGTGCGTCCGCTTGGCGGCATGCTCGCTGATAAAATCGGCGGACGGCGCATTCTGCTGTGGGTCTTTCCGATTACGGCGGTGATGGCGCTGCTGTTGGCCTTCCCGCTGATGACCACTTTTACCGTAGGCGCATTAGGCATGGCTGCGGCGATTGGCCTGGGCAACGGCGCAGTCTTCAAACTCGTACCCGAATACTTCCCGCGCTCCGTCGGCGCGGTCACCGGTCTCGTCGGTGCCGCAGGTGGATTAGGCGGATTCTTCCCGCCGCTGGTGTTGGGTTTCATCAAGCAAACGACAGGAAACTTCACGCTGGGGTTTGTGTTGTTAGCATTGTTCTCAATGGGTTGTTTGCTCGTAGTGCGCGGCAGCGGCGGCACGACGGCTTCGCCGAAACTGGCGACCGCGACTTGAGGAAAGGATCACGTATGCCGCAAGAAACTGCCTTTCAGTTGTTACGTTGTTCGCATTGTGGCGCGATCAATCGCGTCGCTACGGCGCGGTTGCAACAAGCCGCCGCGCCGATTTGCGGACGTTGCAAAGCCGCGTTACTGTTAGCTACCGAACCGTTGATCGTAACGGACGCGAGCTTCAACGCCGCCGTAGAAAACTCGCCCCTGCCCGTCTTGCTCGACTTGTGGGCTGCGTGGTGCGGCCCCTGCCGCATGCTCGCCCCCGTCGTAGAAGACCTCGCCGCCGAACTGGCCGGACGGGTGCGCGTCGCCAAACTCAACATTGACGAAAACCCCGCGACGGCGGCGAGCTTCAACGTACGCAGTATTCCTACGATGCTCGTATTTCAGGGTGGGCGCGAGGTCGAACGCCTCGTCGGCTTGCGTTCCAAACACGAAATCATTCACGCGCTCGACCGCGCAACCGGAGGGAATTTATGAAAATCATGATTGGCGTAGACGGTTCGCCCCAAAGCGATGCCGCCGTGAAATCCGTCGCCGCGCGCCCGTGGCCGGCGGACAGCGAAGTCCGACTCATTGCCGTCGTCGAATTGCACATCGCACCCGTGCCCGCGATTTGGGCCGTGTCTGACAATCACTATCTGAGCCTCTTACACGAATTACAGGAAAAGGCGCATGAGGCGCTCGCACATGCCGCCGCTTGGTTCGCCAGCACGCAACCTGACTTGTTGGTCACGACCGAAACGCTCAACGGCAACATCAAAGCAATGTTGGTCAAAGAAGCCGAAGACTGGGGCGCAGACCTGCTGGTCGTCGGTTCGCATGGACACAACGCCGTCGAACGCTTCCTGCTCGGTTCAGTCTCGAACGCCGTGATGCAGCACGCGCCCTGTTCGGTCGAAGTGGTTCGGCAGCGCGCGCAAGCTGCTGTTTAATAACGGATGCGCAATGCGTAACGTCCGTTCACGACGCTATAAGTTTTCACTTCTTCAAATGCGTTCGCCATACCTTCTTCATCTGGCTTGGTTCCCGCAGTGGTGACGCGCAGGTCGTAATACGTCGCCCCCTCACGCGGCACGAACGTCAGCGTGGATTTGTAAGACCAGCACTTGTAAGACGGCGTGCAATCGGTTTCGTTGTTGGATGCCGTGATCGCAGAGAAAAGTTCGCGTAACTGTTCGTCACCTTCAGCCACCAAGCGGTCGCCTTCTTCGGTGTAGCCGTTATTCGTCGCGCGCCAGCGGTATAGCACGGCGTATTTTTCCGCGCCGATTTTCACGACCTTGCCTTGCAGAAATTGATCTGTTGCACCGAGCCAGGTGATGGTTTTGGTTTCGCGCACAAGCTGCCAGCCCTCAGCGAACTTCTCGTAAATTGCTCCGCCCAACAAGCCCTGACAGTTGCGACACGCTTCAGCCGTAGTGCGTGTGAGCAAGTAGTAGCGTTCGCGTTCGCCTTGCGTAAAAGGCGCAGCCCACAGCGCGCGGCTATCAAGCGTTTTGACGTTTGCGGCAAAGCCCAATTGTTTGCGTTCGGCTGGCAGCGGTTCCCAGCGCGCGCGTTGCGTGTCGGTGTCAAAAGCGGGATAGAGCAAACACATCGCTTGTTCCGCCGTCAGCTCACCTACTGGCGCAGCCAAAATTGCTTCAGGCGAAGACGTAACAGCGGGCGTAACCTTCGCGCGGTCGTCGTTGATGGCGGAACCGAAGTCCTCCACAAACGTCGGTTGACACGCGAACGAGATCAACGCCAGCGCCAACAACGCAACCACAGCAATTGCGGTCAGCCACTTACGATTGGTCAAAATGGTGATCATGATAGCACCTCGCAAAAAGAAAATGGGTCGCCGTCCGCCCCTGTCATCCCCCTCGACTGACTGCGCAGACCAGCGACCCGTTTAGGTTGGAGCGGCACACTAACGGGCCGCTGTTTTTATGTCGCCGCCAAATTGTAGGGATCAACCCGCAGGTGATCGCGCACCGTGGCAATGCCAGGTGAATGGCTGACGGCACCGAGAATCGCGCGTTTTTCCGCCCAGTTGCGCACCGTACCCGTCAAGGTCACCGCGCCTTCGGTCACCGCGACATCAATGTGTTTTGCGGCACGGTCGGCTCTGCGTTCGAGCGCGGCTTCAATCACCGAACGCACTTCGTTAGGCTCGACGGTTTGTTCCAAGACGACGAGCTTGTTGTAAACGCCGCGCACGCCCAACAGATAACGCACGACGCGCTCGGCGTCTTCGCGTTCGCGCATGTTGTCCACCGTGCCAGTGAGCGTCACCCAGCCGTTGATGACGGTGGATTGAATGCGGCTATCGGGCACGAGCGCATCCCATTCGAGCGAACGGCGGATGGCCTGCGCAATCTCGGTGTCAGTGCGCGTGATCGTACCCGGCAATTTGACTTGCAAGTCATTGGCGACGTCCAACACACCGTGTACGCGATGCGCGGCTTCCTGCGCCGCGAGCTTCTTGGCGTAACTGTCAATCGTGCCGGTGAGCGTGATGACCGCTTTGTTGACGGTTACGCCAACCTCGGTTTCGGATACGCGCGTATCCCAGCGCAACTCGCGCTCAACTTCCTGTTTGATTTCAGCATCGGTTTTGTAAGTCATAAAAATTCCTTTCTGGCGGCGCGAATCACGCTTGCCACTGAGTTCTTATCAAGCGTTGTGCCAAGCCCAAACGAGTTGTTTAGCGCGGACTCTTCAACAGTTGAGCGCAATTCCCCTCAATAGTTTGGGGATAAGCACGCAATACCGCATCAAAGCGATTGTGCAGTCCCCTGATAGAGAAAACGCTGAAAGCTGCTGAATACTTTCCGAATCTGTGGAGCTTCACCCAACTCACCCACTGCATCAGGAATTGAATTGTCGTATTTCAGCCTGAGCAAGGGCGACAGCTTATCTGGCGCGAGTTCTTCGACGCCGACGCTGACGTAATGTGAAAGCACGAAATCAAGAAAGACCTGTTGTTTCGTCGTGAAACGCGTGCTGATTTCAGCTTTAGCTTTTCCGGCGCGTTCGTCGCGGGTGAGAGGCGCGAGCGCATAAGCCACATAAGCCAGCACGTCGAACAGGTCGCTTTTCTCAGCATCAATGACTTTTTGCATCTCGGCCATTTGCTCTTTGCCGAAGCCTTTTTCGGCCAAGCCTTCCAGCAGTTTGGCGCGCGTTTCCGGTTCGCTCCAAATTTCGCGCAACTCCTGTTCATTCTGAAAATAGGCAGGCAACTCACCATAGAGCAGGGTGAGAAACTGTTGCCCCGACATCGGCGTTCCGTCGGGGTGCCAATAACTTGTCACCATCATGTGCTGTATGTTGCGCTCTTTTCCGTCGGCGAGTTTGACCTTGATCTTGGGCGGACGCGGGCGCGGTTCACCATTGCCGCCGTTCGCGGGCTGCCGTTCACCACTAGGCGGGATTTCGCCGCCTTCGTCTTCGCCCTCAATCGTGTTGTCTTCCGGCTCGCCGTCCCATTCGGGATCGTTGAAATGCTGGTGCGCGCGCACGAAATCATAGATCGTGAAATAAGCCTTGCCGTCGAAAAGCCGCGTACCGCGTCCGATGATCTGTTTGAATTCGATCATCGAATTGACCGGGCGCATCAGTACGATGTTGCGAATGTTGCGCGCATCCACGCCAGTCGAGAGCTTTTGCGACGTAGTCAAAATCGTCGGAATGGTTTTCTCGTTGTCCTGAAAATCGCGCAGGTGTTGTTCGCCCAGCGCACCGTCATCCGCCGTCACGCGATGGCAATAGTTCGGGTCTTTGCTCAATTTGATCTGGTTGACGTAATCGCGCACGGCCAGCGCGTGATCTTGCGTAGCGCAAAAGACCAGCGTCTTTTCCTGCTGGTTGATTTGCTGCATGAAAATCTGGATGCGTTTCTTTTCGCGTTCGGGGATTTCGATAACGCGGTTGAAATCGCTTTCGACAAAGCGGCGTCCGGTTTCGATCTCGCCTTCGATTAGGCGGTCGTCTGAGGTGTAAACGTATTCATCCAACGTGGTCGAAATCTGTTTGACCTTGAACGGCGTCAAGAAGCCATCGTTGATGCCGTCTTTCAGCGAATAGGTGTAAACCGGCTCGCCAAAATAAGCATAAGTGTCCACGTTGTCTTTGCGTTTGGGCGTCGCCGTCAAACCAAGCTGCACCGCCGGAGCGAAGTAAGTCAGGATGTCGCGCCAGGTGCTTTCGTCATTCGCACCGCCGCGATGGCATTCGTCAATGATGATGAAATCGAAAAAGTCCGGCGGGTATTCGCCGAAGTATGGCGTGTGTTGTCCGTCAACTATCGGCCCGCTCATAAACGTCTGAAAGATGGTGAAAAAGAGGCTGCCGTTTTTGGGTACGCGGCCTTTCTTTTTGATGTCGTTCGGTTCGATTCGCACCAGCGCGTCTTCGGGAAAGGCGGAAAAGGCGTTGTAAGCCTGATTGGCCAGAATGTTCCGGTCCGCGAGGAACAGGATGCGCGGGCTGCGCGTCGGCTGGCCGCTCAAGCTCCAGCGGGCGTGAAAGAGTTTCCATGCGATTTGGAACGCGATGAAGGTCTTGCCCGTGCCGGTGGCCAGCGTGAGCAGGATACGCATAAGCCCGCCCGCGATGGCCTGCATCACGCGTTCCACGGCGATGTCCTGATAGTAGCGGCTGG
>JANNUY010000979.1:0-1780 GCA_031414155.1 Acidobacteriota bacterium | reverse complement strand
CGCCAGTTGAACGAAGCCGAGAAAACCGTCTTGCAAAGGAAAATGAGAATTCGGTAAGAATTTTTGATAAGGCTTACTGCTTGGCTTTAGCGCGGCGTTTGAGTTCGCGTACGAACGCGGCGTGTTCTTTGCTCTTGATGCCTTGTTGCATCGTCGTCAGCGCCGCTGCGTAATCTCGCTGCAACAACGCCGCCACGTTCAGCCACAAACCCGGAAAGACCTGGCTACGAATCACGCCTTCATTATTCGGCAACACACGCACGTATTGTTCGTTTACCCATTGAAACCAATCAAGCGCGTTATCGCCGGTACGCCATACGATGTATTCAAGCACGCCATTGCGACGATAAGCTTGCAACTTGCTGTGCAAATCAATTGAGACTGTGCTGGCAGCGACTTCAAGCACTAACTCCGGGCTGCCTTCAAGATAGCCATCTTTACTCAGCGTCATTTGTCCGCCGTAAGCATGTTCAATAAACAACACAACATCCGGTTGCGGTTCGTTATCGAGATCAAGTCGCACGGTGGCGTTGTCGCTGCAATCAACCCCTGGCGTTTGCATGACATAAAAGCCAAAGAATGCATTCGCTCGGTTGTGTGGCTGACCGTGATATTCGTGTCGGACTGGGGAAGACATATGCACAACTCCTTCGATCAATTCAGCGCGAACGTGTGATGGCATGGCGTGATAGCGCCGCTCGAATTCTGCGCGCGTCAGACGATCACCTGATTCCAAGGGCGGAATGGGCTGCTTATCCAAGCCATTTAACGGGCCATTTAACAAGCCATTTAACGGCGCAGTTCTTTTCACTAATTGACCGACAACGGCTTTTGCTAAGGCCATAACATTCACTCCGTAAAAAGTAAGAAGCTCTTTCGTTTAGAACGAGCCAGATTATACGAGCGGCCTTTAGTAATTGCCAAAGCTATTGACGCTCGTTATCGTGCGCTCACCGCAAACATTTTGGCTTTCCCTTCTCATCAAAGGACATTCGTTATGACTCGCACTCGCACTCGCACTCGCACTCGCACTCGCATCGCACTCTGTCTGGTCGTATTCGCCGCTCTCGCTTTCACGCAACGCGCACACACGACGCACGCGCAAGCCCCACCAGCAAAGCCTTTCACCATCGAACAAATCCTGAGCGCGCCGTTTCCTTCCGACCTCGTAGCCGCGCCCACGGGCGAACGCATCGCGTGGGTTTTCAACGCCGAAGGCAAGCGCAACATCTGGGTCGCCGAAGGGCCTGATTTCAAAGCGCGCCAGTTGACGCAATACAACGAAGATGACGGACAGGAGTTGTCCAATCTCAGCTTCACGTGCGACGGGCAATGGATCGTTTACGTGCGCGGCGGCGAAGACAATCAGATGGGCGAGACGCCTAATCCGACCAGCAACCCCGAAGGCGCTTTGCAAGCTATCTTCGCCGTGAGTTTTGCTAAAGGCGAAGTCGTACCCATCGCGTTAGGCAACAAGCCAATCGTCTCAACCGTTGACGACAAAGTTGTTTATAACCGCGACGGCAAGCTGTGGCTGAACGTCATCGGCGCTGATCCGAAAAAGGCCGCGCCGCTGTTAAACGTACGCGGCAATCTCGGTTCGCCGCAATGGTCGCCCGACGGCAAGCAACTCGCTTTCGTCAGCAATCGCGGCGATCACAGTTTTATTTGCCTTTATGAATTGGCAGAAGAAAAGCTGCGTTACCTTGCGCCGACGATTGACCGCGACAGCTTCCCGCGCTGGTCGCCGGATGGAAAACGCATTGCCTTTGTGCGACAG
>JANNUY010000978.1:0-5370 GCA_031414155.1 Acidobacteriota bacterium | reverse complement strand
GAAGAGGTCGTCCTGCCGGGGCTGAATGGCGAACTCGGCATCCTGCCCGATCACGCGCCGATGATTTCGCAACTGAAGACTGGCGTATTGAGCTATCGTATGGCAGGCGACCGGCGGGTGATGCACGTCAGCGGCGGGTTTGCCGAAGTGCTGCCCGACAAGGTTTCGGTCATGGCCGACGTAGCCGAAAAGCCGGACGAAATAGACCTAAAACGCGCTCAGGAAGCCCGTTCTAAAGCCGAACAGTTGATCAATTCCCGCGAGGAAAATGCTGATCTACCAAATACGCAATTGAAATTAGAACGCGCTTTGATTAGGATTCAGCTTGCCCAGAGCGGCAATTAACACATTCTTTTCTCTCTTGATAGCGGGATTGAGCGATTAACACACTAGGCCAGTCCCGCTCTTTTTTTGCCTAACCGACTGAAAAAGTTCAGGTTAGCGCCTTTCCCCCAAAGCCTTTGCCGCTTGCGCCGCTGGCGTGGCATAATCTGCCCCGCACACTAAAGGAAGTTCAATCATTTAAGCAGTTAGCTCAAATTTCACGTAAAGGGAGCCGCATTCCGTTGACTGTCACCGTTGCCCTGTCATTCGCTCTGTTTTTGCAGGATCAAGTTGCGCAAAATTCCAGCCTGGTTTCGCTGCTTTGGCGCTCAAGCCCGATTGCCAAGCTGATTTTGCTCGTACTTTTAATTTTTTCTGTGGCCTCTTGGGCGATCATTGCCGCCAAAGAAACCAGCACCCGCAAAGCACTCCGACAATCATCTGCCATTACGCTGGCACTCAGAGAAGCTGTGTCGTTATCAGACCTTCGTAACACAATTTCCGCAAATTCTGCCAGCCCGTTGGCAGCTTTGCAGCAAGCGGCGGAAGGCGAACTCAAAAAGCATGGCACGTTGAACCTCAAAGCCGTCCAACGTGCCATGCAAGGCGCGGCGATTGATGAGACGACAAAGCTCGAAAAATCACTGGGCTGGCTGGCTTCGACAGCAAGCGCTGCGCCGTTCATCGGACTTTTTGGCACGGTCATAGGCATCATCATAGCCTTCCAAGGCTTGAGCGCAGCGAGTTCGGCTTCGATTCAGGCTGTCGCGCCGGGCATTGCTGAAGCGTTGATCGCTACGGCAGCCGGTATTGGGGCGGCAGTTCCAGCGGTGTTGGGTTACAACCATTATCTGAATCGCCTCAAGATTCTTGCCGCTGACATGGATAGCTTTTCCCTGAAACTATTAAACTTGATCGAGCGCGAAGCATCCGAACAAGCAATCCGCAATCCGCAATCCGCAATCCGCAATTAGTATGGCTTTCACTACTCGTAATGGACGAACCCAAACTGCGCTGGCCGAGATCAACGTCACACCACTCGTTGACGTAATGCTCGTGTTGCTCGTGATCTTTATGGTTACGGCTCCGATTTTGCAGACGGGCATTCAGGTCAATTTGCCCAAAACCCGCGAAGCTCAGACCAACGAAGCTCCGCCGCAAGCCTTGATTGTTTCGGTGGACAAAGAAGGCTCGGTTTATCTGAGCGGCACGAGCGAACGGCAGGCCATCAACGTGAACGATTTGCCGAAACTGCTCAACGAACGGCTCGCGCAATCAAAAGATCGGCGCGTCTATTTGCGCGGCGATGGGGATACGCCTTATCGCGTGATTGCTTTTGTTTTGGATCAAGCCAAACGCGTGAATGCCAGCGTCAGTTTGGTGACGGAACCGACCGCGAAAAAATAGGAGTTACCCATAATGCAAATGCCTTTACCTGACGACTGGGAACCTTTGTTGCTCGAAGTAGACGGCAAGCCTGCGGGCTTTGCGGTGAACCTCAACGCGGCTACGCCGGAACGTATGCAAGCACGCCCGCATTTGTTCTATCTGACGGTTCCCTTGCATTCGCCAACGAGCGAAGGCCTTACGACTGAAGAGGAAAACGACGAATTAAACGGCTTTATGTCCGCTTTGCTCAATCCGCTGGCGCGCGAACACGACGCACAATTCGTAGGCCGCGTGACCACTGACGGCGCGCGGACTTTTTATTTTTATGTTGGCGACCCTGAAGGGTTGGACGATTCGCTTGACCAGTTGTTGAGCGACTATCGGCAGTATGAGTGGAAGTTCAAGGTCGAAGAAGAGCCGACCTGGGAAACCTTTTGGGAATTTTTGCATCCTTCGCCCGAAGAGTTGCAAGTCATATTGAATACGCGGGCGTTACGCCAGATGCAGGAACACGGCGACACGCTCGAAAAGCCTCGTCGTGTGGATCATTGGGCCTACTTCCCTGACGAAGAAACGCTCGCCCAATTCAAAGCGAGCGAGCTGATGGAGCATTTCGAGATTGATAACGAAGAACTGACTGAAAGTGGTTGGCGGTTGCAGATATTTCGCAACGAAAGCGTCCAACTAATTGATCTGCATCGTTCGACGATTGAATTGCTGCGCGCGGCGCACGCGAGCGGCGGCAGTTACGATGGATGGGAAGCCGAAGGGCTAGACGATTAACTCATTTTTCTGATGAAAGTTTTATCCGTATTCGGCACGCGGCCCGAAGCCATCAAAATGGCTCCGGTCGTAAAAGCCCTCGCACAACATCCGCAAATCACCAGCCGCGTTTGCGTCACGGCGCAACATCGCCAGATGCTCGACCAGGTGCTAGAACTTTTCGCGTTGCAGCCCGATTACGATTTGAACGTGATGCAGCCCAATCAATCGCTCGCGCAGCTTTCGGCTCACGCGCTGGTCAAACTCGACGAAGTGATACGAATTGAAAAACCCGATTGGGTCTTAGTGCAAGGCGACACGACGACCGCAATGATCGCGGCGCTGGCTGCGTTTTATCACCACCCTTCCGGCGTCAAGGTCGCTCACGTCGAAGCGGGCTTACGCACCTGGGACAAGCTGCATCCCTTTCCTGAAGAAGCAAATCGCCAGCTTGTCAGCGTCGTGGCGGATCGCCATTTTGCGCCGACTGAACTCTCGCGCGACAACCTGTTGCGCGAAGCCATTCCGGCGGAACGCATCGTCGTCACCGGCAACACCGTAATTGACGCGCTGCTTGACGTCGCCAGCCGTCCTTACGATTGGGAAGCCAGCGAACTTGCTTCAGTTACGCGCGACCGACGCATCGTGCTGGTCACGGCGCATCGCCGCGAAAATTTCGGCGCGCCCTTGCTGGCGATTTGCGCCGCGTTGATCGAACTCGCCGCGCGTTACGCTGACACGCAATTCGTTTATCCGGTTCATCTCAACCCCAACGTAAAAGAAGTCGTACACGAACAACTCGGCGCAATCTCGAACATTACATTATTGGCGCCACTTGAATACTTACCGCTCGTGCAATTGCTCAAACACAGCACACTCGTACTCACCGATTCCGGCGGCTTGCAGGAAGAAGCGCCCAGTCTAGGCAAACCCGTACTCGTGTTGCGCGAAGTGACTGAGCGCCCCGAAGGCGTCAGCGCGGGTACGGTCAAATTGGTGGGAACCGATCAAGCCAAGATCGTGAACGAAACCGCGCGCCTGTTAGACGACGCGACGGCTTATGAACAAATGTCACACGCGGTGAATCCATACGGCGACGGTCAGGCCAGCCGACGTATCGTCGAAAGCCTGACCGAAAATCTTGCGCCTTAGCGCCTTGCTATCTTTAACACCTGCGCCACCACATTCGCCATTGTGAAGCGGCATCGTTCTCAACCTGCCAACAGCCGCTCTCTGACGACCATCAAAGCAAAGCCCAATAGGTTCAAACCACGCCACGATTCAGGATTTTCAGCACTTGGATTATCTTCCGATAGGCCGATACCCCAGATGCGATCAACCGGGCTGGCTTCAACTAAGACTTTGTTGCCTGTGTTGAGCAGGGAAGTTTTCAACGCTTCGTGTTGGCCAAACTTGGCAAGGTTTCCCGCTACGACAATGTTGAATCGTTGCTCTTTCCATCTGTGTTCATCGAATCCCTTCACCTTGCGCCCTAGCTTCTTCGCTTGCGCCGGACTGCTAGCGGCAAAAATCTTTTCTAGCGCAACATCATCAGCAAAAAGCCGCGCCTTTTCGGCCATCATCCAATGCTCTGCCGTCGCGTAACGCTGTCCATCTACTAAAAAAGGCGCAACCCACCACTGACTGAAAACCTCTTTTCCAATGCTGCCATCAGGTCGCGGCGTATGCCCCCAGAAGAAAAGATAATGAGGTCGCTTTCCCTTCTTTACGAATTCGATCAATGAGGCTTTGTCAGAAAACATCGTTTTACCTCTTCATGCCTTGCCCGCCATCTTCAACACCTGCGCCACCACATTCGCCGCCGTGAAGCCGAACTTCTCTTGCAACACTTGATAAGGCGCAGACGCACCGAAACGATCCAACGCGATGATTTCGCCCGCCGTGCCAACGTATTTGTGCCAGCCCATTGAGACGCCGACTTCAATCGCCAGTCGCGCAGAAACGTGCGGCGGCAAGACTTCGTGGCGATAGCTGACGGGTTGCGCGTCGAACAGTTCCCAACACGGCATGCTTACGACGCGCGCGCCGATGCCTTGTTTGGCAAGCTCGTCTTGCGCAGCCACGGCGACTGAAACTTCAGAACCCGAAGCCAGCAACAACAAATCCAGCTTGCCCGTAGGCGAATCCCTCAATACATAAGCGCCTTTAAGCGTGCCTTCCGCTGCACCGTATTTCGTGCGATCTACGGTGGGCAGCTTTTGCCGTGTCAATAACAGCGCCGTTGGGCCGTGCGTGTATTCAATCGCCGCGCGCCACGCCATCGCGGTTTCGTTGGCGTCCGCCGGACGGAATACATTCAAGCCGGGCAGCGCGCGCAGCATCGCAAGCTGTTCCACCGGCTGATGCGTAGGCCCGTCTTCGCCTACGTAAATGCTGTCGTGCGTCCAAACGTAAATCGTCTGCAACCCCATCAACGAAGCCAACCGCACTGACGGCAGCATGTATTGGCAGAACACGAGAAACGTACCGCCAAAAGGAATCAGCGGCTTGGTCAACGCCATGCCATTCAATGCCGCGCCCATCGCGTGTTCGCGCACGCCAAAGTTGAAGTTGCGCGCATTGCGTATGTCTGCCGAAAACTCGGCGTGGCCTTTGAGAAAGGTTTTGTTCGAGCCACGCAAGTCAGCCGAACCGCCCAACAGCATTGGCAACGCCGCAGCCAGTGCGTTCAACACCGTGCCGCCCGCATCGCGCGTAGCCACATCCGTGCCCGCCGGAAACACAGGCAATTTCGCTTCCCAGCCTTCGGGAAACTTGCCGCTCATCCAGCTTTGCCATTGCGCGGCTTTGTCAGTATGCGCAGCGGCATAAGCGTCAAAGCCCGCTTGCCATGCGGCTTCGAGTTCCGCGCCTTTGTTCACGCAAGCGCGAAAG
>JANNUY010000977.1:0-4725 GCA_031414155.1 Acidobacteriota bacterium | reverse complement strand
AACAAAAAAAAATCATTTTTTTGCTTTGTGGGTTGGGCTTATTTACTAATTTAATTAAAACGAGACCCCCGAACTCCCCACTCCGCACTCTCAAGGCAATGGAACAAGCAAAAATTGGCATCATCGGTGGTAGTGGCCTTTATCAAATGGAAGGCCTCACCAACATACAGGAAGTCAGTCTGGATACGCCGTTTGGCAAACCGTCTGACAATTACATCGTCGGCAGGCTTGAAGGCCAGCGCGTAGCCTTTCTCGCGCGCCACTCGCGTGGGCACAAGCTCACGCCGAGTGAATTGAACTTTCGCGCTAATATCTACGGCATGAAAATGCTCGGCGTCGAATGGATCATTTCGGCTTCGGCAGTTGGTTCGTTGCAGGAACAATACGCGCCAACTGACATTGTCATACCCGATCAGTTTTTTGACCGCACGCGCGGACGAGTGTCTACGTTTTTTGGCGAAGGCTTAGTGGGGCACATCACTTTCGCGCATCCGGTGTGTTCTGACCTGAGCGAAATGATCGCGTCGTCGTGCGATGAAGTCGGCGTGAAAGTTCATCGCGGCGGCACTTATCTTTGTATGGAAGGCCCGGCGTTTTCGACGTTGGCTGAATCAAGGCTTTATCGCAGTTGGGGCATGGACATCATCGGCATGACCAACTTGCAGGAAGCCAAACTCGCGCGCGAAGCCGAGATTTGTTACGCGACGATGGCACTGGTGACTGATTATGATTGCTGGCATCCCGATCACGACTCGGTGACGATTGATCTGGTGATCGAATATCTCAACAAAAACGTCGTCAACGCCCAAAAAATCATCCGTTCGTCGGTCAAAAAACTGGCAAGCTTTGAGCAGGCTTGCCAATACCGCAACGCCACAAAAAATGCGATTCTCACACACCGCGACGCGATTACGCCCGAAGCAATACAGCGGCTGCACGCCATCGTCGGCAAGTATTTCGACTAAAAGGCTGAGAATCAGCCACGGGGGACACGGGGATTTTTGGGAAGTTAAAATAATGAATGCTTCTTTTTCCCTAAGTCCCCGTGTCCCCCGTGGCTGAACTTCTGAAAAGACACGCAACACTCGCGGCTTTGCGCGTTCTCTCGTTCGTCTAATTCTTACATGGGAGGCACGAACAATTATGCAACCACTCAATAAAACCATAGGTCATTTTCTGGCCTTTCTCTGGTTAGTTTGCGTAGGCATCAGCACTACGGCATTCGTAGAGCAAACTGCTTACGCACAAGGCGCAGGCCGCGGCCCGATTGCCGAAACGCGCGATCCTGAAACGGAACGCAGTTCGCAAAAGAGCCTCGACGCGGCGAAGTTTTATTTTTACAAGCGCAAGCCTGCCAAAGACGACAAAGATGCCGCCACGCGCGCCAAGAAATCCGTACTCGACCGGCTCAACGAAATCATGGATACCAACGCGAACTTCGCGCATATGGATCAGGTTTACTTCCTGATGGCCGAAGTTTACGCGCGCGACAGTCAGACCGAAGAGGCGAACAAGTTTTACAGCCTCGTCGTCAAAGAATTCCCCGACAGTCAGCATTTCGCCGAAGCTCGTCGCAAACTCGGCGTCACAGTTGAAAAACCCAAAGAAGAAACTAAACCAGAGAAAACCAACTCTGAGAAAACCAACTCTGGAAAAACCAACTCTGGAAAAAAAGGATAACTCATAACAATGTCATCACTCGTCGTCGTTGGCTCCGTCGCCATTGACTCCATCAAAACGCCCTTTGGCGAACGCGAACGCAGCCTGGGCGGTTCCGCAACACACTTTTCTGCATCAGCTTCGTTTTACACCGACGTAGCCGTCGTCGCCGTCATTGGCGAAGATTTTACCGTCGCAGACGAAGCCGTCTTTCACGAACGCAAGGCTGACATTGCCAACCTCAAGCGCGTCGCAGGCGGCAAAACTTTTCGTTGGGTAGGCGAATACGGTTTCGATCTCAACACCGCCGTGACCAAAGACACACAGTTGAACGTCTTCGCCGATTTCAAACCCGAACTTTCTGACGACGCGCGCAATGCGCCGTTTTTGTTTTTGGGAAACATCCAGCCTACGTTGCAACGCGAAGTGCGCGAGCAATCGAACGCTAAATTCGTGGCGATGGATACGATGAATCTGTGGATTGACATCGCGCGCGAAGAACTCATCAAGACCATCAACGTCGTAGACGCCATCATCATCAACGACGCCGAAGCCCGCCAACTCGCGCAGGAAGCCAACCTCGTCACGGCGGCCAAAAAGATTCTGAGCCTCGGCCCGAAAATCGCCATCATCAAACGCGGCGAATATGGCGCGTCATTTTTCACCAAAGATGCTTTCTTTGCGATTCCGGCTTATCCGCTCGAAAGCGTATTCGACCCGACCGGCGCGGGCGACAGCTTCGCAGGCGGCTTTATGGGTACGCTAGCCGCCGCCGACAAACTCGACGAACACGCCTTCCGCCGCGCCATCGTTTACGGCTCAGTCATGGCTTCATACAACGTAGAGGAATTTAGCTGCGACCGTTTGCGCCGCCTCACGCCCGACGAAATCAAAGCGCGCGTGCAGGAGTTTAAAGACTTCACTCACTTCGAGATTTAAGCCGATGGCGAAAACGACCAAAACAGTGCCCCAAGCCTATCCGCGAATCACGCAAGACAGCCGGAAAGATTACGGCTGTCTTGACGATTCGGCGCTCGTGCCTCATCCGCGAAAACTGCCGATCAAACAATTGAAAGGCTTGATTCGCGCAGCCATCACGAACGCCAATCAAAAATCCAGCCGCGAAATTCTTTCTGTTCCCGCCAATGCGAGCGAAGCTGAGGCAGCTGTCATCTATGTACGCGAAGGAAAATCACTGTTCAGATACTTCAAGAAATACAGCGATGACCCAGCGACGACCGCAGATAAGTTGTCTGGCAAGTATTATCGAGACGTTGCGGCAGAGCAGTTCCGCAATCGCACTTTGCAAAAAGAGCGAATGAATTCTGGCTGGCGTTATCAGTTTTTAGCGCACGATTGCGCGACCAATTCGGGCAGGTTTCAAAGCGTCTCTGATCTCGGAGCGGCTGAAGCTGATTTCAATGCGACGATCAAATTCCAGGAAACCTCAAAAGGCGTGTTGAGCCTTTACGTCTCTGTCAAAAATCGCAGCAACACGATGGGTGGACAAGATTGGCCGAAGGCCATCCAAGCACTCGAAAATGTCGCTAAAAATGACAAGAACCGTACGGGACTTTATTGCTGTGTGTTCGGCATTGCGATAGATCGCGGTTCGCGCAATATCAAACGCGAAAAAAGAACGGATCGCGCTTATTCTGAAAACACTGAGGTCTGGCTGTCTGATTTCTTTTGGCCTTTCTTTTCGAACTATTCTTACGAAGAGGTCATGACGACGGTTTGGGAAGTGCTGCAAGACCTCAAGCAAGCTAACAGCGCCCCGACCAAAATCAACGTGCCGGATGAATTGCTTGAAAGTTTCGGTGCTTGTTGCCGCGCTGCCGGACTCGTAGATCAAGAAGGTCGCTTCAATGACCCACGCAAACTCATCCAATTCTTCTGCCGCCTGTAAAAGGAGACGCGCTTATGAGTACGCAAGTTTTCAAAAATACTGTAAAAAAAGCTCACGCCACTTGCACGGTAATCAATGGTGACAGTCGTGAAGTGCTGCAAGACTTCACGAACCAAGTTGATTTGCTTGTCACCTCGCCGCCTTATGCCGATGCTCGCAAGAAACACTACGACAGCATTCATCCAGACAAGTTCGCCGAATGGTTTCTGACTTTTCACGAACCTTTCATGAAGGCACTTAAACCTGATGGCAGTCTTGTCATAAACATCAAAGATAAGGTCGTAGACGGCGTTAGGCATCGTTACGTTTGGCGCACGATTGATGCTTTGTGCGAACAAGGGTGGTACGCGATTGATGATTATGTCTGGCACAAAACCAATCCAATGCCTGGTTATTGGCCTACTCGATTACGCGATGGTTGGGAATACTGCTTTCATCTGTCTAAGTCCAAAAAGCCTTACTTTAATTCAGATGCTGTTAGAAAACCTATTGGTGATTGGGTTGAATCACGACTATTAAAACTCGGTGAAAACGACTTGAGCCGTCATAACTCAGTCAACGCAAGTGGGTTCGGTCGTGATATTTCCAAATGGGTTGGCAAGCAAACGGTGTTACCAGCAAACATTCTCAGTTTAGCTGTCGTGGGAAAGAATCAGGGTCATCCGGCCGTCTTCCCCATTGATCTTCCACTGTTTTTCATCAAGTTGCTTTGCCCTGAAAATGGTTTAGTGATTGACCCATTCGGCGGCAGCGGAACAACAGGTTTAGCAGCGCTATCAGTAGACCGTCGCTGCGTACTGATTGATAACAACCCTGATTATTGCCAGCAAGCACTTAAACGATTGCGCGAAGAAGGTGTCGCTCAAGACAACGAATTGCCAACGAAAAAACAAACGCGTATCCAACCTGAGCTTTTCACCGAACCCTAAACGATGCAATTTCATAAATTCCAAGCTCTCGGCAACGACTTCTTGATTGCGCGCGAAAGCGATTTGCGCGCCGTGACGGATGATCTCGAAAGTTTCGCGCGCCGCATTTGCGACCGGCATTTCGGTGCGGGTGCAGATGGATTGGAGGTCGTGTGCGATGTGCATCCGCATCCGCACGCAGATTTCACGATTCGTCTGTTCAACGCCGACGGCGGAGAGACGCCGATT
>JANNUY010000976.1:0-5212 GCA_031414155.1 Acidobacteriota bacterium | reverse complement strand
CGGGCGGTTCAGGCTTGATCTTTATTACCGACTGTCAGTGATTCAAATTGATCTGCCGACCTTGCGCGAACGCGGCGACGACGTGTTGCAACTGGCTGACTTCTTTGCGCAACTTGTTGGCTTCGATGCCGTTGCGAATGGTGACTTGCAATTCGTTCAGGTTGATCGGTTTGCCGATGAAGTCATAAGCCCCGCCCCGCAACGCCGCGAGCGTATCTTCGACCAGCACGTTGGCCGTAATCATAATCACGACGGCGTGGGGCTGTTTGCTCTTGATCTCGTTGAGCACATCCAAACCTGAACCGTCGGGCAGATTGATGTCGAGCAGCACCGCCGCCGGACGTTCGTCGTCGAATTCGCTCAACGCGCCCGCCACCGTGCCCGCTTCGAGCGGCTCGTAACCCCAGCCGCGCAACGCTTCGTTAAGCGTCCAGCGAATCAAAGGTTCATCATCTACGACAAGAATTTTTTCTTTAGCCATATCGAATCCAGAGCGAGGCAATTCGCTTGCCACGCCAGTTTGTTCGTCAGTTGAGGATTATTCCCCGCGAGTGCTGCGGAAATTCACGCAACCTGAAGCGAGTTCAACAGGGAAGTGCGGAAAAGTACAGCCCCAAAAGCAGGCACAGTGTTTGCCGAGAGCCAGCGTGAGTTAGTCCAAACGTGCTAATCGTTATTTTAGGAGACATGAACAAGTATGGATGACGCGCTGACGATTCATCGCTGGCATTTCGCTTTTACGATTACTTATCACTACCTATTTCCCCAACTGACGATGGGCTTGGCTTTGCTGATCGTCGTTTTGAAAACCATGGCTTTGCGGCGCGGCGGCGACGAAACGCTGGATCGTGCAGCGCGCTTTTGGGCCAAAGTCTTCGGCATCAACTTTGTCTTTGGCGTCGTCACCGGCATTCCGATGGAATTTCAGTTCGGCACGAACTGGGCGAAATTCTCTACGTTTGCCGGTGGCGTAATCGGCCAGACGCTGGCGATGGAAGGCATGCTCGCCTTCTTCCTCGAATCCTCTTTTCTCGGACTCTTTCTTTATGGTGAAAAGAAACTCAGCCGCCGCGCGCATTGGTTCGCCGCGTTGATGGTGTTTCTCGGTTCGTGGCTGTCGGGCTATTTCATCATTGCGACGAACGCATGGATGCAGCATCCGGTGGGTTACACGACGGCGGCGGATGGCTCGGTTCACGTTAATGATTTTTGGGCGCTGCTGTTCAATCCGTGGGCGGGCTGGCAATACGTTCACAACATGGGCGGCGCAGTTGTGACCGGCGCTTTTGCGATGGCTGCGCTCGGCGCGTTTTATGTGCTGACGCGCCAGCAGGAAGAATACGGCAAGCTGTTTCTAAAGATCGGTGTCATCACTGCTTGCTTAGCGAGCCTGTGGCAACTGTTTCCCAGCGGCGATGGACAGGGGAAAAACATCGTGCGTTATCAACCCGTGACACTGGCCGCGATGGAAGGCCTGTTCAAGACTGAACCCAACACGCCGCTCGTCTTGATTGGTCAGCCTGATACGCAAAATCAACGACTCGATAATCCGCTCAAAGTGCCGGGCGCACTCGGCTTTCTCACCTATCAACGTTGGGGCGCAGAGGTCAAAGGGCTCGACGCTTTCCCACGCGAACAATGGCCTGACAACATTCCGCTGCTTTATTACAGCTACCACATCATGGTCGGACTGGGGACGATTTTCATTGCGGTGATGTGCGCGGCGGCCTTTCTGTTATGGCGCAAACGGCTTTTCACCACGCGCTGGATGCTGTGGATTCTGATGCTCAGTTTTCCGCTACCTTTCATCGCCAATACGGCAGGTTGGATGACGGCGGAACTCGGTCGGCAACCGTGGCTGGCTTACGGTTTATTGCGCACCGCGCAAGGCGCTTCGATGAACGTCTCGGCGGGCAATGGCTTATTCACGCTGCTCGGCTTTATGGGAATGTATACGGTGCTGTCGCTGCTCTATCTCTTGCTGATGTGGCGCATGATCGAACACGGGCCGGAAGCGACTGGCGGCGATAAGCTGAATACCGATGAATCCGCCGCGTCTGTGCTTTTGGTCGAAGAGCGCATCACGATCAACGTCAAATAATCAGCAAGAGAAACAAGTCATGGAAACATTCTGGTTCGTTGTCGTCGCTTTTATGCTGACGGTGTATGTGGTTCTCGACGGCTTCGATTTGGGCGCAGGCATTGTGCATTGGCTGGTCGCTAGAACCGAAGACGAACGCGCCCTCGTTCATCGCGCCATCGGCCCCGTGTGGGATGGCAACGAAGTCTGGTTGCTGGCGGCGGGTGGTACGCTATTTTTCAGCTTCCCGACGTTGTATGCCTCGAGCTTCAGCGGATTTTATCTGCCGCTGATGATGGTGCTGTGGTTGCTGATGCTGCGCGGCATTGGCATCGAATTGCGTCATCACATAGATCATCCGCTGTGGCGTTCGTTTTGGGATGTCGTCTTTTCTTTCGCCAGCATCTTGCTCGCCATCTTTTTTGGCGCGGCACTGGGCAACGTCATTCGCGGCGTACCGCTGAACGCCGACAAAACATTCTTTGAACCGCTTTGGACGAACTTTCAGCCGTACGGACAAACCGGCATTCTCGACTGGTACACCGTGCTGGCGGGTGTCGTCGCCCTGGTGGCGCTGGCAGTGCATGGCGCGAATTATCTGGCAGTGAAAACTGACGGCGTAGTGCAATTGCGAGCGCGCCACATTGCGCGAATGGGCAGCGGACTGATGACCTTGCTGGTCGCGGTGAGTTTCATTGCAACGGTGAAGCTGCGTCCGCAACTGTTGGCAAACTATCACGCGCATCTTTTGAGTTGGCTGATTCCGCTAATCGTCGCAGGCGCGCTGGCCGCGTTGCTTTACTTTCGCCAACAGGAAAACGACTTGGCGGCTTTTGTGGCTTCGTCGCTTTGCATAGGCGGCTTACTTAGCGGAGCAGCTTTTGGCATGTTTCCCGTCGTGTTGCCCGCGACGACCGGCAGCCAATTCGATCTGACGATCTGGAACACGGCTGCGCAAGGTTACGGTTTGCGCGTAGGCGTCGTCTGGTGGCTGCTCGGCATGACGATGGCGACGGTCTATTTCACTTATCTTTACCGTTCGTTTCGCGGCAAAGTCAGCCTGGCCGAGGCCAGCCATTGAGCGCATCCATTCCCATGATTTCAAACAAGCGCAAAATCGAAGGCGTCGTAATCGGAGCCTTGCTCGGCTTGGCGATTGGGCTGGGCGCTTACACCTTTGTTTACGCCAAAGGCGCGGCTTATCTGACCAACAACCCGGCTTCGTGTGCGAACTGTCACGTGATGAATGAGCAATACGAAGGATGGCTGAAGTCATCGCATCACTCGGTCGCCACGTGCAACGATTGCCACACGCCGCCGGGCTTGCTGGCAAAATACGCGACGAAGGCGAGCAACGGGTTTTGGCATTCGTTTTATTTCACTACCAACACCTTTCACGAACCCATTCAAATCGGCGCACGCAACCGTGATGTAACCGAACGCGCCTGCCGCAAATGTCACGAAGAAATCACCACCGCGATTGATCCGGCAGTGAGCGCGCACAACCAACAGCAAACGTCGTGTTTGCACTGTCATCGTTCGGTCGGCCACTTACACTAAAAAATCATGCAAGAGAAAACTTCGAATCGCCGCTTCATTCTATTGACCGCCCTCGTTGCTGCCCTCGCGGCGATTGGCGGCGCGGCGTTGCTCATCAACATCTTTGAGCGCAAACAGGAAGGCCGCAATCCTTTCTTTCGCGTGGTCGAATTGACCGATGAAACCGAAGACCCGGCGGTGTGGGGCAAGAATTTTCCGCTGCAATACGACGGCTATAAACGCACGGTTGATATGACGCGAACACGTTATGGCGGCAGCGAAGCCGAGCCGCACGAACCTACGCAAAAAGACCCGCGTAGCTTTGTGAGTCAATCCAAAATCGAAGAAGACCCGCGTCTCAAAACGATGTGGGCTGGTTACGCCTTCGCCAAAGACTTTCGCGAAGAGCGCGGCCACGCCTTCATGCTCGACGATCAGACTTACACCGAACGCCAGCAAGTCGTGAAACAACCAGGCACGTGCATGCATTGCCACGGGTCGGTTTACGTGCCGTATAAAAAACTCGGCGGCGGCGATTTGTTCAAAGGCTTCGAGGTGATGAATCAGATGCCATACAGCGAAGCGCGCACCAAAGTCGCGCATCCAGTTGCCTGCATTGATTGCCACGATTCACAGACGATGCAATTGCGCGTCACGCGGCCCGGTTTTATGGAAGGCATGAAAGCGTTGAAGGCTTCGCAAGGCGTAGCCAATTACGACGTGAACACGATGGCTTCGCGGCAAGAGATGCGCTCGTTCGTCTGCGGACAATGCCACGTTGAGTATTATTTCAAAGGCCCCGAAAAGCGGCTGGTTTACCCGTGGGCGAAAGGCGTCAAGGTCGAAGAGATCATGGCTTATTACGAAGAGACCAAACACAAAGATTGGACGCACGCCGAAACCGGTGCGCCCGTTTTGAAGGCGCAACACCCTGAATTCGAAATGTGGAGTCAGGGCATTCACGCGCGTTCGGGCGTTTCCTGCGCTGACTGCCACATGCCTTACAAACGCGAAGGCGCACTCAAGATCAGCGACCATCACGTGCGCAGTCCGTTGCTGCAAATCAATCGCTCTTGCCAGACCTGCCACAAATGGCCGGAGGAAGAATTGAAAGCGCGCGTCGAAACGATTCAAGACCGCACGTTCAAGTTGCGCAATCAGGCGATGGACGCACTGGTTGATCTCATCACCGACCTCAAAGCCGCTAAAGCCGCAGGCAAGCCCGACACCGAACTCGACGCGCCGCAAAACTTTCAGCGCAAGGCGCAGTTCTATCTTGATTTTGTCGAAGCCGAAAACTCGACGGGCTTTCACGCGCCGCAAGAGGCCGCGCGCATTTTGGGTGAATCCATCAACTTCGCGCGGCAGGGGCAACTGGTCTTGCTGGGACGCAAGCCGTCACCTGCTTTCGTTGCACAGAAAGCCGCCGTGCCGCTCAAGTGAGTTAAGAATTCACGCCTTTGTCACGCCAATTGCAATGCAACCGGCAGCGGCATTTTCGCTGCGGAAAATTCAGCAGGAGGCCTTATGCAAATTGCCTTGAGTGACACCGTGAAAGACTTGGCGCTCGCCATGCCGGGTTCAACCCGCGTC
>JANNUY010000975.1:0-15941 GCA_031414155.1 Acidobacteriota bacterium | reverse complement strand
CCTTGCTTACGCGCGGGCTACTGACACGGAAGCAAATGCTTGATGTCAGAAAAGCATGACGATGCCAGTAGCTTGATCTTCATTCATCGCTTTGATCTCGTCGAAGTGCGCGCGCAGGATTTCTTCAATCGTCGAAGTCTTGCAGTTGCCACGACGAATCCAAACAATTTTGGGTGGGAAGCCCAGCCAATAACACAACTCGCTGTAATCGGAGTCTTTGGTGACGATGATGAAATCGTGCTGAAGCGCGAAGTCACGTACCACACGATCATCTTCCTGATCCAGCGCGTGCCAATAGACGTGCGAGGAATCAGGAAACAAGTCGTCAAGCAACGACACCAGTCGCGGCGACAAATTGTGATCAAACAGCAACTTCACGTTAGCACCACTAACTGGCTCTTTTCACGGTCTGCGGCATAACTCAGACAAGCTCGAATGTCCTCAAGCGTGAGATAAGGAAAATCTGTCAGAATTTCCTGCTCTGTCATACCTGCCGCCAAATACTCAAGCACGTCTGATACGGTGATGCGCATCCCGCGAATACAAGGTTTGCCGCCGCGCTTTCCTGGCTCGATAGTAATAAAATCTCGATAATTCATAATGCCCCGTCGAGTAATATCCATTACTCAGATAGAATTTAACTTCAGTACTCCCATGCGTGTTGTTTGAATAGTGCGACCTCTTCGGGTTGTATTACTTCTTCTGCATCGGACGCCGCCCCTACAACAATCTTCGATACCTCGAGAGCATTTTTCAAATCATGGCTAGCAATCCATCCATTTTCCCACAATTCAGGAGTTTCTCCATTAACAATCCTGCAAATTGGCTCATTGCTATTAAAAGGGATATTAACAGCTTTAGGTTGCGTAACACGTTGTAACCATATTTCAAGATAGCCATTGTATGGCACACGAGCCATTTTGTTACGCACCTTCAACCACAATCGAGACTTTTCCTCGTTGGGTGCAAGAGAGATAAGGTAGCTGAGAATAGCGGCAATAACGGGGAAGGTTGTTGGGGAAACAAAACCGATGTCAGTTGCAATCGCAACTTGTATCTCAAGGCCATCGGGTTTTTCAGATTGGCTCGTAATCTTTGAATGGAACTCGCTAACCAATCGGCGGAGAGCGCCGCTATTAGGGAATCGTTGCCCAAAAGAATGTAACCTTAGAAGTTGCTTTTGAATCGTTTTAGCATTCGCATCGCCTAAATCTTGCAGGTCAATACCTGCCAACTTATCTGGCTTGATTGATCCCTCTATAACGTTTCTATTTAAGAGTGTTTTTGACACTCCGAGCTTCATACCTACTATTCTCAATTGATCGCTGATTATTTTGAGGATTTTTTCCGCTTGATCGTCGCTGTTAGCAAAGATTCTATAGTCATCACGATATCTGAGAATGCGAAAATCAGTAAGGTTACCTAACGCTTCCGTTATTTGCTGGTCTACAAATCCGAGAACTATTTCAGCTACAAAATCCATTAAAACAGAGCCTTGAGAGATGCCGTTCGTTTGACCATATCGCCCTGCTTGTACATGTGAATCAATCTTATTCCCAAGAAGGGAGTTCCTATTCCTGTTTGCTTTCGCTTCGGGGATGCCGTGCAACGCCCAAGAAATGCTGTGAGTGTAAAGAGAGCCGTAGCAATCCACGACATCACTATGAAGAACATGACTGAACTCTAATGAGTAAGTTAAGGAGCGTTGCTCAACGCTTTGCCACCAATTGCTGACTTGAGTTGCAGTATCTGATTGATGATCGAGTGACATCACAGGCGCGCTACAACAATCAACCGCTCCGCCTTCAAATTCTGATAAACGATTAACGATGTGTTCCCAATTCTCTTGCTCGCAAATAGTATTAACTAAGGAAACATAAATGGCGGGGTGCATTAATTCGAGAGGTCTCCAAGTGAACTTGCCGTCCTTGTTGGCAATGAAATTGTAGTTTACTCCTGGAAGATGGGATGGGTCTTCAGATTTAAATCCTGCGTAATTACCTGCGTTCAGCACTTTCTCTACGTCAGATAAAATCGGCTCAAAGTTAATATAATTAGGCAAATCTCCGTTGAAGTAGCTGCTCCCCTTGAGGAAATGCTTCTTTACGTCTTCGTTTGAAAGTTCGACTAATCTTTTCATAAATTCGTTTTTGGCATTGGTTATTCGTTTATGTCTTTCGCTTTACGAAAACCGAAGCACGATTGCTTCCGCTCCAGGCAGAGAATACCGCCAACCCGCTCATTCGCCAATGCCATCGCGCAGTTTTGCCAATGCCCTCATAAACGATTCTTTTCGCGTAACACCTCCACTCGTTTTGGCGTCTTTCGTCACAGGCGGCATACTGTCGGCCTCCATCAAATTCAAACTGAAACTCAAATGCTATGTGGATTGTTCAACTGGCCTTGCGGCGGCCATACACTTTTGTCGTTGGAGCTTTGCTCATCGCCTTGCTGGGCGGGGTGACGATTGTGCGGATGGCGACCGACATCTTCCCGGAAATTGAGCAGCCAGTAGTGGCGGTCATCTGGACGTATAACGGCATCTCGGCGGAAGAGATGGCGCAGCGCATTGTTACGCCCAGTGAGCGCGGTTTAACGACGACCGTCAACGACATCGAACACATCGAGTCGCAATCGCTCAATGGCGTAGCCGTCATTAAGGTCTTCTTTCATCCGGGCGCGAAAATCGAAGCCGCCGTAGCGCAAATCACGGCGATGTCGTCTTCGATTTTGCGCATCATGCCGCCGGGTTCGACCGCGCCGTTCATCGTGCGTTACAACGTGTCGAACGTACCCATCCTGCAATCGAGCGTGAGCAGCGATTCGCTCAACGAACAGCAGCTATACGATTACAGCCAGAATTTTATCCGCACTCAGTTGGCGACGGTGCAAGGGGCTTCGGTGCCTATTCCTTACGGCGGCAAGCCGCGCCAGATTATGGTGGATATTGATCCGCAAGCGCTTTATGCCAAAGGCTTGTCAGCCGCCGATGTGAGCGCGGCGTTGAATGCGCAAAATCTGATCCTGCCCGCCGGTACGGCGAAGCTCGGCAATCGTGAAGTCAACGTGCGGCTCAACAGCAGCACCGACACCGTCGCCGCCTTGAATGACTTGCCCGTCAAGCAGGTCGGCAACGCTACGGTATTGCTGAAAGAGGTCGCCAACGTGCGCGACGGTTCGCAGGTGCAAACCAATATCGTACGCGCTGACGGACGGCGTTCGGCGCTGTTGACCGTTTTGAAAAGCGGCGGCGCTTCGACGCTCGATATTGTGCGCCGCGTCAAAGAGGCGTTGCCGCGCGTAATGGCTACGGTGCCGAAAGAGTTAAAGGTCAATCTGCTATTCGATCAATCGGTATTCGTGCGCGCCGCCATCAACGGCGTAATGATCGAAGCTCTCATCGCCGCGTGTTTGACCGCCGCGATGATCTTGTTGTTTTTGGGCAGTTGGCGTTCGACGTTGATCGTGACGATTTCGATTCCGCTTTCGATTCTGTGTTCGATCATCGTGCTGAATCTGTTGGGGCAAACGCTGAACGTGATGACGCTCGGCGGCTTGGCGCTCGCCGTAGGCATTTTGGTAGACGACGCTACGGTGGAGATCGAAAACATCCATCGCAACTTGGGGCAAGGCACGGCGTTGCGGCAGGCGATTTTGGACGGCGCACAACAAATCGCCGTGCCTGCGTTTGTTTCGACGTTGGCGATTTGCATCGTATTCGTTCCCGTCATCTTTTTGACTGGCGCGGCGAAATCATTGTTCACTCCGCTGGCGATGGCGGTGGTGTTTGCGATGATGGCTTCTTATCTGTTGTCGCGCACGCTGGTTCCCACAATGGTGTTGTATCTGTTGCGCAAAGAAGCGCGGCTCTATCACGCCGACGGCGAATTCGTAGATGAATCACACGGTCTCGTCAGTGGTTTCATTGGGCGCATTCATAACGGATTCAATCATCGCTTTGAACGGTTGCGCGAACGTTATCAGGCGACGCTGGAATGGGCGCTCGCGCATCGTCGCGCGGTGACGTTCGGCTTTCTGGCTTTCTGTTTGGGTTCGTTTCTCTGTCTGCCTTTCATCGGCGAAGACTTTTTCCCCAACGTAGACGCCGGGCAGTTCCGCTTGCATGTGCGCGCGCCTGCGGGTACGCGACTCGAAGAGACCGAGCGATTATTCGGCGAAGTCGAAGACGCCATCCGCCGCATCGTGCCGCGCGAAGAACTCGAATTGATTCTCGACAACATCGGCCTGCCTTCGATTGGCTTGAATCTGGCTTATTCAGATAGCGCAACGATTGGTTTGTCAGACGGCGAAATCCTCGTTGCGTTGAAAGGCAAACATCGGCCTACACCTGATTACGTCAAACGCTTGCGCCGCGAGTTGCCGCAACAATTTCCTGCGCTCACGTTTTTCTTTCAACCGGCTGACATCGTGAGCCAGATTTTGAATTTCGGCTTGCCCGCGCCGATTGACATTCAAATCGTAGGCCGCGATCAAAAGGGCAATTACGAAATCGCGCGGCAGATCGAACAGCGCGTCAGCCGCATCGCGGGCGCGGCGGACGTGCATTTGCATCAAGTCGTCAATCAGCCTGAATTGCGCGTCAACGTTGATCGCACACGCGCCGAGCAAGTCGGCCTCACGCAACGCGACGTAGCCGCCAACGTGCTGACCAGTTTGAGTTCAAGCAGCCAGACCGCGCCGAATTATTGGCTTAACCCAGAGAATGGGGTGAATTACATCGTCGCGGTGCAGATGCCGCAATACAAAATGGATTCGGTCGCGGCGCTGCAAAATACGCCAATAACACCGTTGAACAGCACGGGCGCGGCTCCGCAACTGCTGGGCAACTTGGCTGAGATCGAACACAGCAACGCGCTGGCGGTGGTCAATCATTACAACGTGCAACTGACTTATGACGTATACGCCAACGTGCAAGGCCGTGACCTCGGCGGCGTAGCGCGCGACATTGATCGCGTCATTGCCGAATTCACGCCGAAGCTGCCGCGTGGTTCGACCATCGTGATGCGCGGACAAATCGAAAGCATGCGGTCGTCATTCGTCGGTTTAGGCTTTGGGTTGTTATTTGCGATCTTGCTGGTTTACTTTTTGATGGTCGTCAATTTTCAATCGTGGCTTGATCCGTTCATCATCCTGATGGCCTTGCCCGGCGCGCTCGCGGGCATTTTGTGGATGCTGTTTGTCACGCAAACTACGATCAGCGTGCCGAGCCTGATGGGCGCGATTATGTGCGTAGGCGTGGCTACGGCGAACAGTATTTTGTTAGTCACGTTTGCGAACGATCAACGATTGCTCGGAGCCGATGCGTTAACGGCTGCGCTGTCGGCGGGCGTTACGCGCTTGCGTCCGGTGCTGATGACGGCGCTGGCAATGATTATCGGAATGCTGCCGATGTCGTTGGGCTGGGGCGAAGGCGGCGAACAGAACGCTCCGCTGGGCCGCGCGGTGATTGGCGGATTGTTGGTGGCTACGTTTGCGACGCTGTTTTTCGTGCCGGTGGTTTATAGCGTGTTGCGGCGTAAGGCGGTGCGGCAAGTTGAAGCTGTGTTAGAACCTGTGGCAATGAATGCTTAACTCAACAATCACTTTTTGAGAATACGGAACAAACGGAATTTTTCAGAGCAATAACATCTTTCCGTTTGTTCCGTTATTTCCGTTTGTTCCGTATTCTCTCTTTTCTATTTGGAAGTTCGAGGAATTCAAGTTGGAGCAAGCTCAGTCTAAATCAAAATCACCGCGCACCGCGCTCATAGCAGCAGCGTTGCTATTCGCTGTCTTGCTCGTCGTTGGGATCCTGCCGCGGCTCAAACGCAACAGCGAACTCGCCGCCGTCGCCAACGAGCAACAACAAGCCGCGTTAATCGCTACCGTTGCCAAACCACGCGAAGGCGAGGCGACGAACGAGTTGACGCTGCCCGCTACGACGCAGGCGATTCAGGATACGATCATCTATGCGAAGACGGGCGGCACGGTGCGCAAGTGGTACGTTGGACTCGGCCAGCACGTTAAAGCGGGACAGTTGCTGCTTGAGCTCGACATCGCTTACGTCGGGCAAGAGTTGAACGAAGCGCGGCTGCATGCCACCGAAGCCGAAGAGAGCATCACGCAAGCCGGTTCAGGTTTGGCGCAAGTGCAAGCCGCGGTTGAACAAGCCGAAGCCGCGTTGAAACAGACGCGCACCAACTTGCAACTCGCCAAGCTCAACCGCGAACGCGCCGATACGTTGGTCGCGCAAGGCGTAGTCTCGCGGCAAGAGGCCGATGACAAGCTGGCGCTTTTTGACGCGCGGCAAGCCGATGTCGAAGCAGCGCAAGCCACCGTCCGCGTCAGGCAAGCCGAACTCAAATCGCAACAATCTGAAATTGACTTGCGGCAATCGGCTCGCAAAGCGCGCGAGGCCAATGTGGGACGGCTCGCCGAACGACAAGGTTTCGGACGAGTCACAGCGCCTTTTGACGGCATCATCACTGCGCGCAACATCGAAGTCGGCGCGCGCATTCTGGAAAACGGCGCGACGGGCGCGGGGCTTGGGTTATATCGCATCACCAAACAAGATGTGATTCGCGTATTCATCGCCGTGCCGCAAACGAACGCACCGGCGATGCGCGCCGGATTGCCCGTCACGATGAAAGTCAAAGAATTGCCTGAACAAGTTTTCAAAGGTTTGGTTTTTGGCACAGCGCACATCATTGACCCGGCTTCGCGGACGATGATGGTTGAGGTGAGATTTCCCAATCGTGATGAAAAGTTGCTGCCGGGCATGTACGCCGAAGTGAAATTCAACTTGCCTGCACCGCAACGCACACTCTTGATTCCCGCGAGCGCATTGGTCGCTAACGGCGAAGGTACACAGGTGCTGACAGTGCGCGGCGATCAAACCGTACACATCATCAAAATTGAACTCGGTCGTGATTTGGGCAAAGAGATTGAAGTCGTGAATGGCCTGGCAGGTGATGAAACGGTGATTACCAATCCGACTGATGCGTTTCGCGAAGGTGTGCGCGTGCAAGTAGATAAAAAGCGGTAAGGGTGCGTTAGCGATTCCTTTTGCGCATCACGCTGATCTCAAAGCCTCAATCGGATCAAGACGCGCTGCACGAATCGCCGGATACATTCCTGCTAACAACCCAACCGTGGCCGAGGTCAGCAAGCCCGTCGCCACCGCCCACAGTGGAATGCTCAACGGAAAGTTGAGAATCTTAGTCACGATAAACGCCAAGCCCAATCCCAACAGGATGCCGAGCAAGCCGCCGAAACTGGTGAGCATAACGGCTTCGGTGAGGAACTGCGTGAGTACATCGCGTTGCCGCGCGCCTAACGCGCGACGTATGCCGATTTCGCTCGTTCGTTCGGCGACGGTGACGATCATAATGTTCATCACGCCTACGCCGCCGACCAGCAAACCCGCGAGCGCGATGGGCGTCACGATAAAGGCAATGCCGGCGAGAATCGCTTGAATCGCTTCAAACACCTGTTCGGCTTTGTTAACGCCGAAGTTATTGGGCGCGTCGTTGGCGACGTTACGCACACGGCGCAACGTCGCGGTGACTTGTTCGATCACTTCGTCATCGCGGCCATCGGGCGCGCGCACGACGATGACGTTGGCTTCGTTGTTGGGGTATTCGCTCGCAATCGTTTCATAAGGCGCATAGCAAATCTTTCCGTTGAACTCATCGCCGTCATCCACCGTCACACCCAGCACTTTGTATTGGCTGCCGTCGAGTCGCACTTCTTCGCCTATCGGGTTGGTGGTTTGGAAGAGTTGTTGCGCAACGCTGAAACCGAGGATGAGAACTTTGGCGCGGCTCTTGTCTTCGGTTTCGGTAAAGAAGCGACCGGCGGCGAGGTTCACCAAATTCACATCGGGGTAATTATCCCATACGCCGAGGATGAGCGGCGTGATGGCTTCGCGTCCGCGTGCAATGAGCTTGGGTTGATCGGCGCTGGGGCCGTAACTGCCACGCAATTTTTGCGGCGATACGCCGAGCGGCAAATCTAACGCGGCGACGGCTTTTACGCTTTCGTAACTCAACTCTTTGCGCGCGCGTTGCTCCGCCGTTGGCGAACTAAAGTTCGGCCCGATCTTTTCTTCCTTCGTGAAATAGATGACGTTGGGCGAATAGTTGCTCACTTGGTTGGTGATGTTTTGCGAAAGGCTGGCGAGAATCGAACCGACGAGAACTACGACGGTGACGCCGATGATGACACCCAGCAGCGTGAGCGACGAACGCAGCTTGTGCGCCCACAGCGAATTGATCACGGTTGCTAACGTATCTTGGAAAAGTTGAAGTTGCATCGGTTGAATTTCTCGCCCTTTTCATTCAGCGGTTTTCGCTTAGCGGCAAAGCCGCTAATACACCGGAAACTAAGTGTCTTTGCTTGTATTCTTCGCCGCGTGGCGGCGGTTGAATTTAGGCAGGTCGTTCACGGCCTGTATCGAACGACGTGGGGTTTGCGTCCCAGCGGGACGCCTGATTCCGCCCATGATGATTCAACCGTCCCGCTGGGACGCGCGATTTCGGCTTCGCGCTCGCAGGCCGTAAACGACCTGCCTAAATTCAACCGCACCGCCGGGACGAAGCGTGAATGCCAAGAAACTTTGTTTCTCGTGTACTAAGAGCAAATGCGTTTCTCATTCCGATCTTAACGCCTCAATCGGATCAAGCCGCGCCGCTCGTCGTGCGGGGTAAACGCCGAACACTACGCCGACTGTGACTGACACGGTCAACGCAGCGCAGGCCGCCCACAACGGCAGGCTGATCGAATAACCTGTCAGCTTTGCGCCCGCAAAAATCATTAAAGCAGCAATCAACAATCCTACCAGTCCGCCCGCTACCGTCAGCATCGTAGCCTCAACCAACACTTGCGCCAGAATGTCGCGCCGACGCGCGCCGAGGGCTTTGCGGATGCCGATCTCGCGCGTACGTTCTGTGACCGAAGCCAGCATCATATTCATCACCACGATGCCCGCGACCGCGACCGCGATGCCGGTGAGCGGGAACAACACGGCGGCGGCGATGGCCGTGATAGTACTCGCAAAGGCTTGAATCTTTTTCGCCGTCGTGATGCTGAAATCATCAGCTTCGCCTGGCCCCAAACGTTGCACTTGTCGCATGCCGAAACGCAGCGCATCTTCTAAGTCGTCATCGTTTATCGCCGTGCCTTCGCGAGCGCGGGCGAGCAAGCCCAAGCTGCGCGACCGCGCGCCGAACTGTTTGGCAAAAGTTTGCAGCGGCACTTGCACGAACGCATCTTGCGAAGAAGCGCCGACCGATGAGCCAAGCGGCGCATAGACGCCAATGATTTCATAAGGCGTGCTGCCGAGTTTGACGGTCTTGCCAATGGCGTCAGTCACGGGGAAAAGCAAATCGGCTACGTCATTGCCGACGACGCATACGTTGCGACGGTATTGATCGTCGAACTCACCAAAGCCTCGCCCACGCGCCACTCTGAGCGTAGAAAGCTCGACGATATTCGCCGTCACGCCCTGAATCGTCAGTCCGTTGAGCGATTGGTTTTCATAACGAACGGGCAGGCTCGCGCCGGTCAGCGAACCGATTTCAATTCGATCTTTCAGGCGCACGCGCAAGGCGGCGAGGTGTTCGAGCGTGAGGTCGGGGCGTTTGGCGCGCGCTTCGGTGAAAGCCTGTCCGTCGCCGATGAAATCCTGAAACGCAGCCTTTTCGATTTTGGCGATGCCGGGGCCGAGTCCGGCGGCTTGTTCGGCAATGAACCGTTGCGCGCCTTCAAGCAAACTGGCGACGAGGGCTACAACGGCGACGCCGACGATGACGCCCAGCACGGTCAACGACGAACGCAAGCGGTTTGCCACAATGGCGTCAAAGGCGATGCGCGCCGCTTCGAGCCAGTGTTGCGTTTTGCTTCGTATGGGTAGGGCGGCGGGGTTGATTCCCGCCAGCGATTTTGCCAGCACAGCCATAATGAGCGCTTCGTCAGAGTTGAGGATTTAGATTCAAGCAAAGTGCGAATGAATACAGCTACGGTGCGTCGTTGCCTTGCGGCTCATCTTCAGCTTCAAACCGCTTGTCAGGTTCACCGGTTTCATCTAACGACAAGCTGGCTGCTTCGCGTTCGCGTTGTCGTTCGAGCAAACGGGTTTTGAGTTCGGCAAATTCTGCTGGTAATTGGGTCGCTTCATCAAGCGAAGCGAAGGTGAGCAGTTGCTTTTCTTTCAACCCTAACGCTCCCGCCAGGTCCGCGCCGTCGATGCGAGCACGGTCGAGGCTCGCGCGGTCGAGGCTCGCGCCGTCGAGGCGGGTGCGGGTGAGGATTGCGCCGTCGAGGCTTGCGTGGTGGAGGCTTGCGCCGTCGAGGCTGGCACCGTCGAGGCGTGCGTGGTCGAGGCGTGCGCGGTTGAGGCGTGCGCGGTTGAGGCTTGCGCCGTCGAGGCTTGCGCCGTCGAGGCTTGCGCCGTCGAGGCTTGCGCCAACGAGGCGTGCGCGGTTGAGGCTTGCGCCGTCAAGGCTTGCGCCGTCGAGACGTGCGCCATCGAGGCGTGCTAGTCGTAAATCTGCGTAATTGATGGTTTGGTTAGCAGGGAAAGCGTTTTGCGGACGACCCGGTTCAGCATTAACTCGCGCAATCAATTGGTAAATTTGTTGGCGAGCTAATAACTGATTATCAGACAAGGGTTCGCCCGAAGGCGCAAAGACAATCCATTTGTTTTCGCCTTGTCGCACGATGGTTTGAAAGGGATTAACTGCTGATGTCGCCGTAACTGGAACCGCAGGCGCTAGTTTGGCGCGCTCTTGTATAATCGCTTCACCTTGCTCAGCTGTAATCAAAATAAGAGGCCACGTTATGCCTCCTAACACCCGGCCAGCGGAGCTGTCAGCCGATTTGATCAACAAGGAATGCGCCAAACTCGTGAGCCTGAAAAGTCCATCGCCCAGATGCGCATCCAACGTTGTGGTTGAAGCCAGTGGCGTAGTTGCGTCAAGCTCTTCAGCCAAAGGCCGTGCCCATTGGGTAATTAGCTCATGCACGAAGGCGGGCACGTCTTCCCACTTGCTTCTGACTTGCTCCATTTGCGGACGCAGGTGGGCACCGTCAGCCCACCACGCCCAGAGCGCGGCCATCCCGTCGCGCACCGTTCCCCATTGGGCCAAACTGAGCGGGGCAGTTGGCTCGCCGTTCCATTGAGTGGTGATTGCACTCGCGTCAGTGTCAGCGCGCATTACCTCCCAACGAAACAGGCTTTCGAGGTGATCGATAACTTCGTATTTTAACCATTGCGGCGCAAGCAAGCGGGCCAAACGGCGAGATAATTCGTGGTGATGTGGCTGGCGGTGTTGATCGAAATCGCGCCACGCGTCGCGCACGATTGCGCCGCTGGTCGCCGCGCGGCCAAACTCTTTCAATGCTTCGATAATGCCCTCGGCAAACAGGTATTCACGAAACGATTTGTGCATGAACTCAAGGCTTTGTTCGGCGCTTTGTTCGGCCAGTCCGCCCTTGAAATAAAAACTGACTATTAGTCGCGAAAGCGAATCAGCGGCGGGCAAATCGCTTTCTTCGACGCCGGTGACACGCTTTTCCCATTCTTTGCGTGTGATGTATTCACGATTGCCTTGCACCGAGATGGCTGCCGCCGTCTCTTGCAACATTCGCCGCAAGCCCGTGCCGTGCAAGCGTCCGCCTGTGTCGTCGGGTCGAGCTGTGCCGCCGACCTGTTGCGGATTCGCCGCCGCCGGACAAACCAGATCGGTCAGGCGGCGATAAAGCGTCGTCGGTTCATCAAGCAAAGACAGCAACGCCCCTTGCCGTTTTTCGGCATCCCGTTCGTCATCCGCCGCCTTCGCCATCACGCGCATCGCTAGAAAGGTGAGCAACGGCAGGCCTAATACCTCCAGTTCATCGGGCAACCGGCTGTTAGTTTGGTCAGCGTCCATGAAATCGTCTATTTCTTTAAGCTGCGATTCTTCAAGCTCGCCTTCTTCTGTTTTACCTTCAATCTCTTCATTGGTTGGCTCAAGCAATGCGGTGTTTTCGATGGGCGCGTAATCGTCGGAGTAGAAGGCTTCGTCTTGATCAAGGCTAAATTCAGTCACGTCAGACGTTTTAGCGTAAGCCTGCTCGTAACGTTGAAAGACTTGCTCCAACACTTCGAGCGGCGGCATCCGCCATTCGTCGCTGGCGGTTGTCTCAACCAGACGCGCGGCGCGGGCGTGGGCGAGACGCGCGGCAAAGGCGCGCAATTGAGCAGGCGTCAGTGGTTGAATGATCAAGACCGGCGTCGTCGCCAAAAACTCAGGGCGCTTTTCACCTTCGAGCATGGGGCGACCAGTGATGATGACGCGCAGACGTGGGCGGTCTTGCGGGTCAAGTAATTCGCGGCGAATGCTTTGGATGACGCGGCTGACTTGTTCGCGCAAGACGGGGCTTGTGGTCAATTCGAGTTCGTCCCATCCGTCGAAAATCAATACGGTTTGCGCGAAGCCCGCGTCCACCGTCGAAGGAGTGCGCAACAACGCGCGATTGAGCAAGGCGGCTTTGTCGGGCAGGTGCAAGTGCAAATCATCGAGGCGGTCTTCGTCTTCGAGTTCGAGCGCGCGGCTGAGCGCGGCATAGAGGTCGTCATCCAACTGCAACCGCTTCATGCGAATGCGCAAGGGCAAATAGCCGCGCGCCCGCAAGTCTGCGCACAGGCGCAAGGTGAACGAAGACTTGCCCGCACCGGCGACGCCTTGCACTACGATCAAGTCGTTGAACTTTGGGTCGAAAAGCAATTCATTGACCGTCGTCAGCAAATCGCGGCGGTCTGCGGGATTGAGCGAATAAAAGCCTTTGCGTTCGTCGCGCAGTTCAGACCACGCGCGTTTGACGCATTCGGTCTCGGCATAAATGTGTTGCAACGCGAAAGGCTCACGATTCAACAGCGGACGCGCGGCATATTGGGCGACTTGATAATTGGCGTGTTGCAACAAAGCCCAATCGGCGCGCTGACGGTCTGCGCCATTGTCACAGATGCTTTTGAAGGGTTCGAACTGTTTGGCGGTGCGTTCGTCATTGAGCAACAGCCGCAACTGGCTGAGAAAGTTTCGTTGCGTGGCGAACATGATGTCGGCCTGTTGCCGGTCGCTGAGTTCGGCGGCGGCGAGCAAGGCGCGCAAGATCGCATGCGCCCGCAACACAAACGGATGATGCAACGCCGTCTCAAACTCAAACGTATCCAGCGCCGCCGCTTCAGCCGGTTCCATTGCGCGCATCCGGCTGGCGGCAGCCCTCATCGCTTGCTTGCCTTTCTGGTAACTCAACCCGCCCGACAACTGGCCGAGCGCCAGTGTGACGGCGCGCTGATAGCCTAATGTCAAAGCCAGCGCCCCCAAATCATAAGGGTCAGTATTGCCCGCCCAACGATGCGCGAGTTTGCGCGCGGCGGCTACGATTTTGAATTCGTCAGCGGCATCGCCCAGGTCTTTCAGAAACGGCGCGGCTTCGGTGAGCGCGGCGACCCAGCCCTGGCCTTCGGCGAGAAAGTCTGCCGTGCCGGCGAGAGTTTCTGTCAACGTATTTTCCTGTCCCAGTTTGCCGCGCAACAACTGTTGGCGTTCGCGGCTGAGAATGAGTTCAGTCATTGGCTTTCCTTTCGATCAATCAGGCATCTTTGCCGCAACACTTTTTGTATTTCTTGCCCGAACCGCACGGGCAAGGATCGTTGCGTCCGACTTTCTCTGACGCACGGACAAACACGCCGTCATCGGTTTCTTTGTATCCAGCCGGAGCCGTCGGGTGATAGGCGTCAAAGCCTGATAGTGGAAGGGGCTTTCTTAAGGGCGAGTCATCAAGCATTTGCCTGACCAAATCAAGATCGAGTTCGTCATCATCATCGCCGTCTTCTTCTTCTTCTTTTTCCCAACGTTCCTGGCGTTTGGCAATTTCTTCGGGAGCATAAAATTCAAGCAAGCCGCGCGTGAACTCGAAGTATTGTTCTTTCTCGCCCTTGTCAAAGAATTCGATGGTCTTTTCAAAATTGCCGGAAACAGTAATGTCCAGCGCGTTGCGTTCGAAGGCCGCACGTATGGGTGTTAAAGCCAGTTCGCGGTCTAACACCAGCGCGTCGTCAACGATAAAAGCTAAAAAGGTTTGATCTGTCTCAGTGGGATCATTTATGCAGGCGCATAAAAATTCGGCGATCCGGGTGCGCTCAGACTGGTGTGCCAGGCCGATGCGCGTGAGTGCGGTGCAAACCGCCGAGCGCCAATGGGTGGTTTCGCCGCCGTCAAAGTAATTCGTAACCCCGTGCTGCGCGTATATGTGGTCAAGCGCGCTGTAAAATTTCTTATCGCGTTTGCGTGAAACCGTAGGGCGTTCTTCCTTGACGAATTGCATCATCCGCTCAATCCCAGCCGGGCCGAATTGTTCCAGCGCCGCCGGACTGACTTCCATGATCCAGTCGAATTCATGTTTAGTTGCGTATTTAAGCGCGGTCAGGGTCGTGTCTAAAAACTCAGGTCTCCCTGTCAGACATAGAATCGTGAAGGCATGATAAAGCTCCCACCATTCGCCATACTCGGCGTCGGACCACAGCTCTGTATCGGTCAGCCAAGCGGTCAGTTGCGCAACGGCATCAGACCGCGCCGCGAGTTCACGAATGTGAGCTTCGGTCACGCGGTCTTCTTCGCTGACGAGCAACGCCAGCAATTCATCGGTGGTTTGGTTGGCGTAGTTGATCGGGTTGATTTCCATTTCGTTTCGTTCCTGCGTAAAAGTTGCTGGCCTCCGGGTCAGTCAAATGCCGTTTGATGCTATAACCCTGAAAACCCTTTTGACGCAAACCCTGTCTGCCGTTGCTGCTTAATTCAGGTGAAATAGGGCGACGCCGTCAGTAGCCATCTGACTGCTCTCCCGCTATCATGGCGTCGCTGTTTCATCATCTCCCGCTCATCAAAGGAAAAATCATGTCTGACGAAAAGAAACCCCAAGACAAACAGAAGTTGCGTTCGAGCCATTGGTTCGGGTCGCTCGACAAAGGCGGATTCATTCATCGCAGTTGGATGAAAAATCAGGGCTGGCCCGATCATCTATTCGATGGGCGACCCGTGATTGGCATTTGCAATACGTGGTCAGAGTTGACGCCGTGCAACGCGCACTTCCGCGACATCGCCGAGCGCGTCAAACGCGGCGTATACGAAGCCGGCGGCTTTCCGCTTGAGTTTCCCGTTATGTCGTTGGGCGAGCCGTTGTTACGCCCGACGGCCATGTTGTTTCGCAATCTGGCGAGCATGGATGTCGAAGAATCTATCCGCGCCAATCCGCTGGATGGTGTGATTTTATTGGTCGGCTGCGACAAGACTACGCCCGCGTTGATGATGGGAGCGGCGAGTTGCGATTTGCCTACGTTGGTCGTGTCGGGCGGGCCGATGCTCAACGGCAAATATCAAGGCACGGACATTGGCAGCGGCACAAACGTGTGGAGCTTTAGCGAAGAAGTTCGCGCGGGGCGCATGTCGCTCGAAGACTTTCAAACCGCCGAAGGTTGTATGAGCCGTTCTGCCGGACATTGCATGACGATGGGTACGGCTTCGACGATGGCGAGCATGGTCGAAGCGTTGGGCATGGGTCTGCCCGGCAACGCAGCGATTCCCGCCGTAGACGCACGCCGTTACGCGCTCGCGCACATGGCCGGACGCCGCATCGTCGAGTTGGTCAAAGACGACGTGAAGATGTCGCAGATCATGACGCGCAGCGCTTTTGAGAATGCCATTCGCGTGCTTGGCGCGATTGGCGGTTCGACCAACGCGGTTGTGCATCTGTTGGCGATGGCCGGGCGCGTAGGCATTGATCTCACGCTCGACGATTTTGATCGGTTGGGACGCGACTTGCCCTGTCTGGTGAACCTGATGCCTTCGGGCAAATATCTGATGGAAGACTTTTATTACGCGGGCGGCGTCGCGGCGGTC
>JANNUY010000974.1:0-1677 GCA_031414155.1 Acidobacteriota bacterium | reverse complement strand
TCACGAGCGTTACGCTCAAGCTCAATCCGACGCGGGCTGAATTTGACGAAGCGATGCGCGGTTTCATCGCGCGTTATGGAACGCGCCCGCGCAATCGGTTGGTGATTTATTTCGCCGGACACGGCCACACCGAACGACTGGGCGATGATCGTGATTTGGGTTACATCGTGTTGCGCGATGCGCCGCTGCCTGACGCCGAGCCAGAAGGATTTAGCCTCGCCACCGTCAGCATGGATGAAATCAATGCCTATGCCTTGCGCATCAAAGCCAAGCACGCGCTGTTCGTCTTTGATAGTTGTTTTTCGGGTACGATCTTTCGCAGCGAATCTGACCGCCGCATTCCGCCTGCTATCGCCAGCCTGACCGCAGGTGACGTACGCCAATTCATCACCTCTGGCGCAGCCGGACAAACCGTACCCGATGACAGCATCTTTCGCCGCTATTTCGTGCGCGCCTTTGAGCAACGCGAAGGCGATCTCAACAACGACGGATTCATCACCGGCGAAGAGCTTGGCAAATATCTGATGGGCACGGTGGCGGATGACACGCGCGACACTCAGACACCGCGTTACGGCAAAATCAAAGACGCCAAACTCAGCCTCGGCGATGTCGTTTTTGCGCTGCCAAAAAAAGTAGTACCGACACCGACGCCCATTCCAACCCCAATCGCCACGCCCACGCCTGCCTTTGATCCGGCTTCGTTGGAATTAGCTTTATGGAACAGTGCGCAACGCAACGACGAGGTCAGCGATTACGAAGAATACCTGCGGCAATATCCGCAAGGACGCTTCGCGGTGGGTGCGCGCAATCGGATTGCCAAATTGAAAGCACCTGCGGTGACGCCTCCTGTGGTTGCGACTAACGTGCCTATGAGCGTCACGGGTGTGCCGTTACGTGCTTTCAATTTCGAGACGGTGACGACCGATGCCAAAGGTGCAGTGAAAACGCGGCGGCAAGGCGAAGGGTATGGCTTCACCGAAGACATCAACGGCGTGCCGCTGGAGTTAGTCGAGTTGGCAGGCGATACGTTCACGATGGGCTCGCCCGCGAATGAAGCCAATCGCAATGAAGATGAAACGCAACACGAAGTAACGGTAAGCGGCTTTTTGATGGGCAAGTATGAAGTGACGCAAGCGCAATGGGCTGCGGTGGCTAAATTGCCGAAAGTAAAAATAGATTTGCCTGCTTCTCCAGCCACGTTCAAAGGCCCGATGATGCCGGTTGAGCTGGTTTCGTGGGATGAAGCGATAGAGTTTTGTACGCGGCTAAGTCGGAAAACTGGACACAACTACCGCTTACCAACTGAAGCCGAATGGGAATATGCGGCGCGAGCAGGTACCAAAACACCGTTTGCCTTTGGCAAGACGGTAACGCCTGCGTTGGTGAATTACGACGGCAATTTTCCGTATGGCGGAGCGGCTAAAGGCGAATGGCGGAAAAAGACTGTGGCAGTGGGAAGCCTGAAAGCTGCCAACGCCTTTGGGTTATATGACATGCATGGCAATGTGTGGGAATGGTGTCAGGATTGGTATGCGGTATACGGGACAGGAGCGCAGACAAATCCGACGGGACCGAGTTCAGGCGAAAGCCGGGTGCTACGTGGCGGCTCGTGGTACTACTATTCAAGATACTCTCGCGCTGCCAATCGTCCTAGTGGAGCTTTTCTAAAGTTCTCCA
>JANNUY010000973.1:0-2475 GCA_031414155.1 Acidobacteriota bacterium | reverse complement strand
GCGGCAGGAATTGACCGAGCACAAAGGCTTTGTCGTAGCAGTTTCGTTCGCGCCTGATGGCAGGCACTTTGCGACGGCGAGTTGGGACCAAACCGTGATTGTGTGGGACGCGGCGAGTCTGACGAAAGTCGCCGTGCTGCGCGACCATCGGGCAGTGGTGACAGGCGTCGCCTTTTCGCCCGACGGCAAGTATCTGGCATCAGCTTCAAAAGGGCCGGATGACCGCGCGGTGCTGTGGCATGTCGGTAGTTGGAAGAAGGTGCGCGATCTACCGATGCATGGCGGAGATTGGGGGGCGTTGTCCTTTTCACCGAGCAAAACCTGGCTATTGTTTAGCGGTCCAATGGCCTGTGACGTAGAGACGGGGCGTAAGGTGGATGGCCTCTTGCATCCCAGTGGGTCGGGAGTGGCGTTTTCGCCTGATGGCGCGCGGCTGGTGGTCGTGGACAGCTTTGGCACGGTTCATTTTGTTGATACCGTCAAACAGCACGCGGTCACGAAGCCGTTGGTATACCGCGATAACGGACGCGCCGCCGCTTTTTCGCCCGATGGCAAATTGGTCGTCACCGGTTCAGAAGACATCATCCTTTGGAATGCCGTCACGCAAGAGTTGATCTTGCGTTGGGAGCATACTTCTTACGTTTGGAGTTTGGCTTGG
This sequence comes from Acidobacteriota bacterium, assembly GCA_031414155.1. GTDB lineage: Bacteria > Acidobacteriota > Blastocatellia > RBC074 > RBC074 > JACPYM01. Next base: position 1,817 of record JANNUY010000973.1, on the reverse strand, counting down.
TCGCCGGATGGCCGCTACGTTGTTTCGACGCACGGCGACGGTTCGATTTTGCTGTGGGATGTCGTGGCGCGCGAACGGGTCGCCAATCTTAGCCAACACAGCCACCCGGTTGGCGCGGTCGCCATTTCGCCCGACGGCAAACGCATCGCATCGGGTAGCGAAGACCGTTCGATCATCCTTTGGAATGCGGTCACAGGACGCAAAGAAGCCGTATTGTTTGGGCTGCGCACGCGCATCAGAGGGCTGGCTTTTTCTCCCAACGGACAATGGCTGGCTTCTTCCGATCAAAATGGAGAGATCGTTCGCTGGAATCTGGCAACGCGCCAAGCTCAATGGGCTAAACAAGGAGACGGCTATCTCAATTTGGCTATTTCACCGGATGGCCGCTGGGTGGCGAGTTCAATGTCCGTACTTGATAGCGAAACCGGCGAGCCTCTTGTTAGCCTCGAACAAAAGGATGCCGGTTTTGGTGGCGCGGTTTCTTTCTCTGCTGACGGCAAACGCATGGCGACGATAGGCAGGGGCTACGTCAGCGTATGGGAAACAGGAAGTTGGCGCTTGCTCGCTTCTCACGCCGTAGAAGAGGACAGCGATGCGGTTAGCCTTGCGCCTGACGGCCAACACCTCGTTATCGGTTATCTCTCCGGCAACGTATCGTTGTGGCAAACAGAGCCTCTGCGTCCGCTAGGCTCGCTCGGTCGGCACAAAGCGCGCGTCCGACAAGTCGCCTATTCGCCCGACGGCCAACAGGTTGCCACCATCAGCGACGACAAAACGATCAAACTCTGGGACGTGAGTTGGCGGCGTCACTTGCCCGGCTTCTTACGCCACGAGGCTGAAGTCGGTACGCACACCGCGCCGGTGTTGGCGCTTGCGTTTTCGCCCGACGGCCAACAATTGGTTTCGGGCGAACACGATAAATCGGTGCGGCTTTATACGCGGCGGCGCACGCTTTTTGGTTGGTAGCGGGAATAAAATGCAAGGCGTGTGACAAATCTCAAAAAAAGCCTCCGCGATACATTGACTGTATCGCGGAGGCTTTTAGTTTGTCGTTGCGTGCCGAACTACTTTTGTTTAGCGATCACTTTGGCGGAGAACTTTTTATAAGTTTCAGCCGGTACGATGTTTTTCGAGACCAGTTCGTCTTTCCGTTTGTAAGGCCGCCCCGCAACGATCTTGTCAGCGTAGGCTTCTCCTACGCCGGGTAACGCAACGAGTTGGTCGCGCGTGCAACTGTTCAAGTCAACCAATTCGGGTTTCGCTTGTTTGCCGGTTGCGGCAGGCGGGTTCGTGGGTTTCTTTTTTCCCATCATCTCTTGCGCCAACGCTCCGCCGACATAGAGCGAGAGCAACAAACACAGTGCGAGCATATTTCGTTTCATCATCTTGTTTCCTTTTCAGTTAGGTTCGTGATTTAGAGATCAATTGACCTCCGGGAAAAGCGGGTTCAAGCAAAGTAATCGTTTCGTCTTCGACCATTGGGCCAGTGGTTTTGAAAATTTCGTGCAAGCGCGCATCAGCCATCAGCTTGCGCCAGCGTTCGTCGTAATCAGCCAGCGAATCGAACTCCCAAATTTCGAGATATTCCTGCGCATTGCCGATGAGCGTGCGCCAAATGCCCCAGAAGCGAAAGCCGTATTCCTGAATCAGCGGCAGCGTCACGCTCGCAAAGAGTTTGTCATATTCGGTGATGTGATGGGCGCGCAGCTTATAAGAAATCTTAAGCAAGACCATTAGGCAGGCAATCCTTTCTGAATGACGCGCTCAATGGCTTCGGCGAAGGTGTCCACTTCGCTGAGCGTACTGAAAACATTGGG
>JANNUY010000972.1:0-6876 GCA_031414155.1 Acidobacteriota bacterium | reverse complement strand
CATCGCGTATTTCAACCCACCTACGCCACCGCCCGTCGTTTTGCGCGCGAGGCTGGCGAGCGCCTTTTGCAATTCCGCCGCGCGTTCGTGATAGCCCAAGCGATAAGCCTGTTCGACCGCGACCGCCGTGCGCGGCGCGAGCGAAGCGACGGCGAGAATTGCGCCTAAACAGCCGATGTCAAAGCCTTCGGTCAAAATTGCTGGCGCGCCCAACATAATGTCGAACGCGAAGCCCTGCGGCAATTCGCGGAATACGTCTTTGAGCGCCGCCAAATCGCCGGAGCTTTCTTTCATCCCGATGATGTTCGAATGTTCAGCGAGTCTGGCTACGGTTTCGGGCAGCAGGTAAACGCCGGAGAATTGTGGAATCTGATAAACCATCACGGGCATCGGCGAGGCATCGGCAATACGCAAAAAGTGAGCTTCGTGCTGTTCGTCGTGCAGCACTTTTTTGTAATAGAACGGCGTCACGACCAACGCCGCGTCTGCGCCCAACTCGTGCGCCTTGTGCGTCAGCTTGATCGTCTCGCGCGTAGCCAACTCGCTCGTGCCCACCAGCAACAGCTTATCGGTCGCCATCGCGCCGCGTACTGTCTCGATCACCGCGATCTTTTCATCCATCGAAAGATGCGGGAATTCGCCGGTCGAACCCAACGCGACATAACCGCGCAAATCCGTCTGGTTGTAATGCTCAATGTTGCTACGCAATTGATCGTGATCTATTTCGCCTTGCTGATTGAAGGGTGTAGTGAGCGCGGCGAATACGCCTTGTAAGTTGAGTGACATAAGTTTTGCAGGGGTAGTTCAGTTAGTGATTAAACGCGGCGCATTATAGCGACGCATTTCTGAAGTCAGCAAACTCAGACTTTGCGCGGCGGTTCGTGCGTCGGATGAAGAAGCGCGAGACGCTGTGTTACGATGTCGCGCGTCAATCAACCAACAACGTTATGGAATTACCGATTTACAACGACAACCTCAAATCGTCGGGTTCGTGGACGAACAGCGCCGCTGAAACCAAAGCGAAATGGGCAGAAGCACGCACGACAGCCTTGCCGCAAGTACGCGCGGCGCAGGTTGAAAGCCTCGCCCAACACGCTGAGGCCGCAAATGTGCAAGCCGCCGCCGAACTCATTTCAAACTGGGCGAGCGAATCAAACGCCGCATTCAACCTTGAACGGTTGCAAGCGTTGCAGCGCGCGTTGACCGGATCGGACGCCTTGCGCACAACCGAGCCAAAGCCGGTCAATGTGGTACACGACCCTACGCCCGCCGTGTTGTTGCCGCGTTTTTTGGACAATGCTTTCGATTGGTTTTCGACCGAAGGATTCGCCGAGTTGCACGCCATCGAACAAGCCGCCATCGTCTATTTGCGCTTGCTTGATTTGTATCCTTTCCCGACCGCAAACGAAGCAGTCGCGTTGTTGGCAGCGAGTTTCTATGTCGAGCGCGCGGGCTTGCCGCCGCTGTTCATTCATCACGACGACATCACTACGGCTCGTTTCAACGCCGTCACCGAAAGAGCCTTTCAATTGCTGACGCAACCGCTCGTAGAGTTTTTTGCCGAAATGTTGCAACGCGCTGTAACAATGGAGTCTTGACGATGAAGCGCGCTGAATTTGTTTTGCCAACCGAAGCAATTCGTGCGTTGCAGCCGTTCTTTCCCGCGTTCGATCTCGCGCGCGTTCGCCTGCGCGAAGGCATTCCGCGTTACGTGATCGGCGAGCCGCTGGGTTACGTCGAAAACCGCACGATCTATTTGCGGAAGGGCGCGTTTCAGCCCGACACCACCGACGGCTTGGCGTTGCTCGCGCACGAGATTGCACACTGTCAGCAATATGAACGGGTTGGCACGTTACGTTTTCTGGTGCGGTATGCTGGGGCTTACTTTCGCAATCGGTTGCGTGGCATGAATCACGATGCGGCTTACCTAAACATTCCCTTCGAGATTGAAGCCCGCATGATCGAAGACCTCGCGTTCGAGACCTTGCAGCAACAACTCGAAATCGCGCCGCAACTCGTGATGGTCAATTCAGGCAGCTTGAAACTTTACGAAGACGTATGAACGAAACTCGCTGGCATTTGGCCGCTAAACAATCCGATTTGCTGAAGCTCTTGCCCGATACGCTGCAACAGTTCGCCGCGTGGCAGGCCGGACGCTGGCACGCTTATGACACGGACGAAACGCTGCATATATCGGAAGACAAAGCGCGCGCCGTGCTGGGCGAATTGCTCGCGCGGTTAGATGACAACTATCCGTTTTTTCATCCGTCGTATGCGGGACAAATGCTCAAGCCGCCGCACGCGATTGCTTCGCTCGCTTATTTTTTGGCGATGCAGATCAATCCGAACAATCACGCGCTGGATGGCGGCCCGGCGACGGCGAAGATGGAAACCGAGTGCGTAGCGGCGTTGGCAAAGATGTTTGGTTACGCGCAGCACCTCGGCCATCTGACTTCGAGCGGAACCATCGCCAACCTCGAAGCCCTCTGGATCGCGCGCTCGTTGCATCCCGACAAGGCCATCGCGTTTTCTGAACAGGCGCATTACACCCACGGACGCATGTGCGAAGTCATCGGCGCGAAGCACGTCAAGTTGCGCACCGACACGCAAGGCCGCTTGGACGTTGACGAATTGCGCACTTACTTAAAGACCGGACGCATTGGCACGGTCGTTGTCACAACAGGCACGACGGCGCTGGGCGCGATTGATCCGATTCACGAAATCATCACGCTGCAACGTGCTTATAACTTTCGCATTCACGTTGACGCGGCTTACGGCGGATTCTTTCGCTTGCTGGCTGACGAAGACGGCGCGTTGAATCAGGCAGACGCCGCCGCTTTTCGCGCCATTGCCAAGTGCGACAGCGTAGTCATTGATCCGCACAAACACGGCTTGCAACCTTATGGCTGTGGCGCGGTGCTATTCAAAGACCCCAGTGTCGGACGCTTTTATCAACACGATTCGCCTTACACCTATTTCACGTCGAACGAATTGCACCTCGGCGAAATCAGTTTGGAATGTTCGCGCGCGGGCGCGGCGGCGGCGGCCTTGTGGGCGACGTTGCAATGCTTTCCGTTGACGGCGACAGGCTTAGGCGCAGTGTTGCGCAAGACGCGGCAAGCGGCTTTGGATTGGGCCAAGCTGATTGATGAGTCAGAGTCGTTGCGCTTGCTTACGCCGCCTTCGCTCGACATCGTGAATTTTTATGCAGCAACAAAAAAGCTGACAGAAGGATTGAAAGTATCTGCGATTAACGCGCTGACCCATCGCGTATTCGCCACGTTGATGAATGACAAACAACATCCGTTCTATCTCGCCAAGCTCAATGTCACGCCGCGCTTATTGGCGGGACATTCCGATTTGGCGTGGGATGAAAAACAATTGACCGTTTTTCGCAGCGTGTTGATGAAGCCGGAACATTTGGCGTATGTACCAATCTTGCACGAGCGATTATTGAAGGCAGTACGGGGAGCGTGAGCGACCTGAGCCTCCCACAGTTAACGCCCTGCCGAGACTCAGATCGCTCACGCTCCCCGTTCCGCCCGTTAGGTGGAACCATGAACAAACAACCTGAAGAAGAACACGAATATCCGCACTGGAACCGTGTCTACCTGATCGTAATCATTTACACCATCATCGTCATCGGTGCGATTTGGCTTTTCTCAAAACAATTTCAATAGGACGCCTCAGCAGGTCTGAAGTCTGAGGTCGGATGTCTGAGGTCTGACATATGCACAAACTCGATTGGGCCATCGTCATCGCTTATCTGGTTTACATTACGTATGACGGCCTGCGCCTGACGAAAAAATCGGATGAGTTGGAAGGTTATTTCCTCGCCAGCCGCAGCCTGCCGTGGTGGGCCGTAGGCTTGTCAGTGATGGCTACACAGCTTTCCGCTATCTCGTTGGTCAGTACGACGGGGCAGGCTTATGCGGACGGAATGCGGTTCATTCAGTTTTATTTCGGCTTGCCGTTCGCACTTATCATCTTGTGCGTCACCGTCGTGCCGTTCTTTTATCGCGCCAAAGTTTATACGGCGTATGAATATCTCGAACGCCGCTTCGACGCGAAAACCCGTTCGTTGGCGAGCTTTTGCTTTTTGATTCAACGCGCACTGGCGTGCGGCGCAGTCATTGCCGCGCCTTCTGTGGTTCTCTCAATCGTGCTGGGTTGGAGCGAGTGGCAAACGATTTTGTTGATGGGTTTGACGACGACGATTTATACGATGTTCGGCGGTGTGCAGGCCGTCGCGTGGACGGACGTGAAGCAGATGGTCATCATCTTTTTCGGCTTGTTCATCGTGCTATTCGTCATCATCAATCAGTTTCCGGCGGGCGTCTCGATGAACGAAGCCCTGCAACTGGCGGGCGCGACGGGGCGGCTGAAAACGATTGATACGAAATTCGATTTGAACGAAACCTATACGCTGTGGTCGGGCTTGATCGGCGGCATGTTTCTGGCGCTGGCCTATTTCGGCTGCGATCAAAGCCAGGTGCAACGCTTCCTGACTTCGAAGTCGGTTTCAGAAGGGCGCGTCTCATTGCTGATGAGCGCCTTCGTCAAAATCCCGATGCAGTTTTTGATCCTGTTCATCGGCGTAATGGTCTTTGTGTTTTATCAGTTCAATCAACCGCCGCTGATTTTCAAAGCGGATGATCGGGCGAAAGTTGAGCAGCGCGCGGAATATCAGGCGTTGAATCAGGAGTACACGCAAGCCTTCAACGCTCGCAAAGATGCCGCCGTAGCCTTTGCCAGTGACACCAACACCGAAGCCGGAAAGCAAAGCTACCTCGCCGCCAACAAAACGATGGATAGCATTCGCACCCGCGCCATAACCTTTTGGAAGCAGGCAACGAGCAGCGCGAAATTCAACGACACCAATTACGTCTTCCCTTCTTTCATCACGACCTACGCGCCGCCCGGCGTCGTCGGCTTAATCATCGCGGCGATCTTTGCGGCGGCGATGAGTACGATTTCGGCGGAACTGGCTTCGCTCTCGACGGCGACGGTGATGGATTTTTATAAGCGGCATTTCAAGACCGAAGCCGCCGACGCGCATTATCTGAAAGTCTCGAAACTCGTCACGGGCGGTTGGGGCATCTTTGCCTGCATCGTCGCGCTCAACGCCACCAAGCTCGGTTCGCTGATCGAAGTCGTCAACAAATTCGGCTCATATTTTTACGGCTCGCTGCTCGGCGTATTCGTCCTCGCCCTCGGCACGAAACGCGCGACCAGCAACGGCGCGTTTTACGGCCTGATCGCGGGCGTCGCGGCGGTCTTCGCCTGGGACAGATTCAAGCCGATAAGTTTCCTGTGGTATAACCTGATTGGCTGCGTCGTCGTGGTCGCGGTCGGAATGCTGATTAGTTTAGTTGATAAAAAAGCGAGGTAAGTTATGAGTGCGGTTTCGGCAAGGATTCAGGAAATAGCGCAGCAACTTTCTCCGCAAAGGCTGGCTCAGTTGATTGATTTTGCCGACTTTTTATTGAGCAAAGAAGATTCGTCGGCTGAGGCTGAACCGGCTGCCAACGGATTTGCTTTGAAAGAAACGGATGAGCCTACGCGCGGACTGAAATTCGATTGGTGCGTTGGCCCCGACGATCCGCCAATTGGAAAAACTTCTGTCGAACTTCAACACGAAGCATTGGAATTGATGATTCAATTGGCGGAAAAGAATTTATCTAACCGCTAATGACAGTAGCACGCTTTTTCGTAAGCTACCCAACCCAGACCAGAACCTTTCATTCAATCAATTATGAAAAAGATTATTGCTCTTGCGCTTATTTTCGCGCTGACGTTGCCGCAGTTATTGAATTCCGCTAGCGCCGACACGCGCTCTGCGCCCGAAGACAAAGGCGCTATCGGATTGGCGCTCTTGTTACGCCGCCTGCAAACCATCGCCAGCGTATTGCACACCGCCGCGCATCCCGATGACGAAAGCACCGAGATGCTCGCTTATTGCGCCCGCAAAGAAGGCGCGCGCGCGGCTTATCTCTCGCTCAATCGCGGCGATGGCGGACAGAACGGCATCGGCCCTGAGTTGTGGGAAGGCTTGGGCGTGTTGCGCACCGAAGAGTTATTGGCTTCGCGCAAGATTGACGGCGCGGAACAATACTTCACGCGCGCGATGGATTTCGGCTTCACGCGCTCGCCTGAAGAAACGCTGCAAAAGTGGAATAAGGAAGAAGTGTTGGGCGATATGGTGCGCGTGATTCGTCGCGTGCGTCCGCTGGTCGTGGTGAATGGTTTCAGCGGCACCGCAGCCGACGGCCACGGGCAACACCAAGTCGCGGGATTGCTTACGCCCGAAGCCATCAAGGCGGCGGCTGACCCGAATCGTTTTCCCGAACAGATCAAACAAGGTTTGCCGCCGTGGCAAGTGTTGAAATTTTACGCGCGGCGTTTTGGACAAGGCCAGCAAGGGCCGCGCGCCGAGTTCGACGCGGGCGCACACGATGCGGTCATCGGGCGCTCTTATATGGAAATCGCCGCCGACGGACGCAGCCGTCATCGCTCGCAAGACTTCGGACAAGTGCAACCGCGCGGTACGTTTGTGCGCAGCTTTCCGCGCCTGGCTACGTTTGGCGCAATGGCCGACGCCAAATTGCCGCAAGTCGAAAAATCATTATTCGAGGGTTTGGATGTCAGCATCAGCGGCATCGCTGTGTTGGCGGGCAAAGACGGCGCGCGCTTGTTGCCTGCGTTGAAAAGCATTCAAGCGCACGCCGCCAAAGCCTTATCTGAATTTCGCATCGAACATCCTGATTTGATTGCGCCGCATCTGGCAGCGGGCTTACGCGAGACGCGCGCCTTGCGCGAATCGTTGAATACATTGGGCGGCAATCTCGACCCCGCGATCAAAACCACAGTGGATGG
>JANNUY010000971.1:0-2365 GCA_031414155.1 Acidobacteriota bacterium | reverse complement strand
TGAGAAGAAGGCTTTGTGTTTCGTTCCCGGCTCGTCAAAGACCGTCAAATCGCGTCCGACGCTCAGGGGCGCTACGAGCAGGAATGCCGCAAAAGCATTGGCGAGTCCGATGGAAGACGGATCAGCCGGGACATTCGAGGGGAGCGCCAGCGCCGTTTGGTTAGGACCATAAATGTATTGGCCGCGCGTGCCGCCCTGATCTTGCACTTGCAACAGGAAGTCGCGGTTCTTGCGGAATTCGCCGCCCACTTTGAGCGAATGGTTGCCGAAAAGCTTGGTCAGCGTGCTGCTGTAAAGAGTGGTCGTCTCGCCGCGATCCCACGGCAGGCTGGGCGAGAAACCGAGCACCGGAGCCGTGAAGCGATCAATCACGATGCGCGTCAAACCATCCGCGCTCTTATTCACGTTGACGCCTTTGATGCCGACTTCGTCTGAAGTCTTCAAGCCGTCAGCCTGCGTCAACGCGACGTTGTGATACCAGCTCAGGCCGAAGCGCGCTTCGAGAATCATGGTCGGGCTGAAGGTGCGCGTGAAATTCACCGCCGAGCCGATGACGTTCTGTGTGCCGTCGCCTGCAAAACCATCGCCAATCGGCCCGCCATAAATGCCATAAGCGCCGGGATCGAAAATCTTCGGACGTTGATAGCTGAACCTGACGGCGAAAGCGTTCTTTTCCGTCGGGTTGTAATTGATCTTCGCGTCCATCGAAGGCGTCTTGCGTTCGCGCACCGTGTTGACGACGAAATTATTCTGCCCAAGCGCGGCGGTCAGGTTCGGCGCAGGCAAAAAGGCAAGCATCTTTTTCACAATTGGACTGATGCGGTTGTCGGGAATCAGGTTGTTGGCGAAAGGCGTACGGCCTGTGCCGTCAGCGGCGCCCGTCGCCGGGTCGTAAATAATCGTCGGCGCGCCCGCGAAATTGCCGCTGCGCCATTGCACGAGGGGAATCACCGCGCGTCCGACTTTGCCGAGCTTGTCGCTGGTGTATTGGTAATCGCCAAAATAGAACAACTTATTTTTGATGATTGGCCCGCCGATGGTGAAACCGACTTGGCGATAGCGCGTCAACGGCTTGGCGAAGTTGGGCGTCAGCGAAGAAAAATAATCTTTAGCCAGCGTGTTTTCGTTGTTGCCGAAAAAGAAGCCGCTGCCGTGCAGGCTGTTCGTACCCGATTTGAGCGTCACCGAAGTGACTGCGCCGCCCGCGCGACCGAGTTCCGCATCGAAGTTGCTCGTCGCAATACTGACGGTCTCAATGGCGTCGGCTGCCGGAATGATGACTTGCAGCAAGCCGGTTTTTTCGTTGTTGTCTACGCCTTCGATCATGAAGTTGTTCGACATGCGCGATTGACCGTTGACCTTCGATTCAAGGCTGTCTTGCGGATTGAAAAATTCAGAGTGCGGACGCGTAGGCCGCGTCGCGCCGGGTACTGTCACCAGCAACCCTTGAAAGTTGCGGCCAAAACCGAGCGGCAATTCAGCCACTTGTTTCGTTTCAAGCAAGCGCCCCGTGTCGGCACGGTCGGTTTGCAGCAACGGTGCTGAACCGGCTTCGATATTGACCGTTTCGCTGAGTTCGCCGACCGGCAGCGTCAGGTCAGTGCGCACCGTCGTATTGACGTCAACCTGTACGTTGTCGCGCACGACTTTTTTGAAGCCTTTCAAAGTCGCTTCAACGCGATAAATGCCTTCTTTGATATTGGCGAAAGCATAGTTGCCATCGCTATTCGTCGTCGTCGTTTGCGTAAGGTTCGTGCGGACTTCGGTGATGGTCACCGTAGCGCCTGCCGAAGCGGCACCGTTGCTGTCAGTGATCGTACCGAGCAACGCGCCTTTGACCGCCTGCGCCGACGCCGTCAGCGGCAGCAAGAATGCCACCGCCAGCGCCGCAATCGGCAAGCCTTTGTAAAGCAGATGTCGGCGCATAAACGCCCAAAACGTAGTGAGACTTTGCTTGAAATTCATAGGTGATACTCCTCGCATAAAACCTGTAATGGGTTACCAAAAATGGATTAAAGATGGACGAACCGCTCACTCACTGCGGCGCAGCGTGAAAGGTTCTTTCGTGAAAGTGTGGTGTCAGACTTATTGGCGAAAGGTGATTCGCCTATTCGTGGAATCCAGCAAAGCGCTACCAAACGGCGGTCATTGTAACAGCTTTTCCTGTACGAGGCCATGCACATCAGTCAGCCGGAAATCGCGCCCCTGAAAACGGTAAGTCAATTTTTCGTGATCGAATCCAAGCTGATGCAGCAGCGTCGCGTGCAGGTCATGCACGTGTACCGGATCGCGTACGACGTTGAAACCCAACTCATCCGTTTCGCCCAACGTGATGCCCGGCTTGAAGCCGCCGCCCGCGACCCAC
>JANNUY010000970.1:0-1244 GCA_031414155.1 Acidobacteriota bacterium | reverse complement strand
TTGCTCGAAAAAACCAAAATGCAAGTAAGGCAAGCCCACGGCAACAGCGTGCATCAGCCAACGCAAGCAGCGCGAAAAGCGACGGATATGTTAATGCCTGAGCTTTACAAGCATATTAACGTAGACGTAAGCGATGAAAGTGCTTATCTGTTGCCAGCCAAAACCCGCTTGATCGCTGTGCCTACCAGATTGATGCATTACTTGATTGTGGCTGAGATCAATGGGCAATATAAAATTTTGTGGACCGCTCCTATTACCATCTAACCGAACTTCAGAAAGTCACGTTGACGGTTTGATATGAAACGATTTTTCCGCGCTCCGTTGGTACTGTCGCTTTATCTGCTCGCGTGTTGTTTGATCTTGCCGCTTTACGGCAAGCGTTCAGTTGAAGCTGCCAATTCATCCAACACACCGCGCCGCCTCATCCTCATTCTTGATGGCGTACCCTTTGACACCATCGAAAAGCTGCGCGCCGAAGGGCGTTTCAAACGTTTCACCGCACCGGCGCGAATGGTGGCGACGTTTCCGAGTTCGACCAATCCTTCGCTCGTCGAAATCCTGCACACCGAAAACGCGCCGGGTTACGAAGACCATTTTTACGACCGCGCGCAAAATCGTTTGTTCGGCAACATCGCCGACCGATTCAACGGCGGGAAATTCATTGCGCGCACTTATCGTCAGGGCTTCGACTATCACGCGGCGGCGGCGCTCGGCGGAATGGCTTATGTCGCCGCGCCGTTTTCGACGCTTATTACGGCGCAACTTGATTTGGCATCGCTGAAAAATTCATTTCGTAAATCAGATGCGCAAGTGTTTTTAGGTTATGTAGGCGCGACCGATTCGCTCGCGCACCTAGGCGGCGAACGCATGCTCAAAGTGGCATTGCGTCAGCTCGACCGCGCCGTCGAAGACCTCGCCGCCGAAGCCGAACGTAACGGCAGCAAGCTCGAAGTCGAATTGCTTTCCGATCACGGCAATCGTTATGACGACTATCGTCACGTAAAGCTGAACGATGCGTTGCAAAGCGCCGGGTTCAACGCCGTCAAAAGCCTCAAGCAAAACGGCGATGTCATCTTGCCGCGTTACGGCCTGGTCGGTTCGGCGCAACTGTTCACCTTCGCCGGAGAAAAAGAATCCGTCGCGGCCGCCTGCCTCAAAGCCAATGGCGTAGATTTCGCGCTTTATTATCAGGGTGATAATTCACTCGCCTTAGTCAGCCAACGCGGACGCGCAAAACTCATTCA
>JANNUY010000969.1:0-1779 GCA_031414155.1 Acidobacteriota bacterium | reverse complement strand
CGACACTGACGACACTGATGATGCCGATGATTACCTGAGCGGATTTGAACTGACGCGCGATCTTTTCAAAGTGAAACACGACAAGCATCCCAAACTCAGCCGCTATGTCTTGATGCTCGACGGCTGGGACGAATTGCAACTCACCGCCAACAACCGCACGTTTCAAAACGAAATCACCGACATGATGACCCGCTTGCGCACCGAATTTTGCGGCAGCCATTATCCTTGCAAGGTGCGGGTTATCGTTACCGGTCGTCCCAATCCGGCGGTCAATCAGAGTTCGTTGCTCAAGGCGGCGACGCCTTTGCTCACCTTGCGTGCGTTGCGGCCTGAGCAAATCACCGACTTCGTTGAGCGTATGCGGCGCGTGACGCAAGACCCGCCTTTCTGGCTGAACGAGGCCACCGCCGAAAAAGAAAACTGGGATGCGCCTGAGCCTGCGGTTTTCGCCAACGTGATTAAAAGTTACGAGGAAGATTTCGTGCCTACGTTGCCGAGCGTGAATGAAAAGGGCGAGCCAAAACGCGGCGCAGAAAACCGCCAGCAGCCGCTTGAAGTTTTGGGCTTGCCCTTGCTCACCTTTTTGACCGTGCGCGTTTTTGCCGAGGCCGTCGCCAGTTATGCCACGCTGGAAGAACAGCGAGCGGCGCTCAATCAATTGGCGCGGCGGCGCGTGTGGCTTTATCGCGCGTTGACTGATTTGACCTGTGTGCTGGCGGGCAAAGCGCCTCAGAGCGACGGCACGATTGACGAAGTTTTGGCGCAACCGCGCGTGGCGGGCGAAGACCTGCGCGCGGCCTTGCGCCAAACTGCCGTAGCCATGACCGTGCTGGGGCAGGAATATCTGAGCAAAGACGAATGGCAACTGCGGCTCGATCAACCCTTGCTGAAACGTTTGAACGAGTCGCCGGTCGGCGGCGCTTCGGTCACCGAAGACGGCTTTCTCAAGTTGATGATCAGCTTTTATTTCAAAGGCGGACACCACCAGCAAGGCTTGGAATTTGCCCACAAGTCGTTCCGCGAATTTCTGTTTGCCGAGAACCTCGTCGAAACGCTCAAAACGCATGCCGCCCGCTTGCGTGATAAATGGGTTGACCGCGCCACGGGGCGCGATTTCACACCGGGCGACAAGGTGCATGAGTTCAGTCGCGCTTTGAGTCCTTTGCTGGCTGCGCAATGGTTGTCGGTCGAGGTGCGCGAATACTTGCGCGAATTGCTGGCCTGGGAAATCGAACGAAGCGAAGGCCAGTCTGATTCGCCCAAGCTGAAAGAGCTAAAAGCCATCGAAGATTATGTGCGTGAGTTGGGCTTGCCGAGCGGAGCATTGCCGCAAGGCCAATGGCCATGCGTTCGTGATGGGTTGGCGCAATTGTGGGCGTGGTGGGCCGATGGCGCTCATCAACGGTTGCAAGCTGATTACAACGAAGACCAGGCCAACTATCAGGCCAAAACCCCTTATGTTCAGCGGTTGGTGGCAGAGGCCCGTCCCAAAGCGCATATGCTAAACGCTGAAACTCGCTTTGAACCCTTCAGTGCCTATGACGCACGGCTGGGCGATGGCTTGTTTCAACTGACGGCCTGGGCACATTCGATGATGATCGAAACGCAAGGTGGTTTTCCCGGTTGGCCGCTTGAGCCGCTTGATCAAAGCGATAAGCCGTATTGGATGATGACGGAGCAATGGCAAGCCGTGTTGGCTGAGCGAGTCGCTGCTGCTCCGGTTGAACCGGTGACGACAGTGTCAGGGACATGGGGCTTTCAAACTATCGTGCGACAAGG
>JANNUY010000968.1:0-2400 GCA_031414155.1 Acidobacteriota bacterium | reverse complement strand
GAACTTGGCTATTCCGTAGACGAGATCGTTCAGGCCTGTCTCGACACCGTCAAAGTAAACGAGTTCGAGCAATGCTATCTGCGCCCCGTCGTGTTTCGCGGCTATGGGCCGTTCGGTGTGAATCCGATGGGAAATCCGGTTGAGGCTTACATCGCCAGTTGGATGTGGGGCAAATATCTCGGCGTCGAAGCCATTGAGGAAGGCGTGGACGTATGCGTTTCAAGCTGGGCGCGTATGCATCCGAACAGCTTGCCGCCTACGGCGAAAGCGGCGGCGAATTACATGAACTCGCAACTCATCAAGATGGAAGCCATCACGAACGGTTACGTCGAAGGCATCGCGCTCGACTCGACTGGCAACGTTAGCGAAGGCAGTGGCGAAAACATTTTCGTGATTAAGAAAGGCGTGATTTATACGCCACCGCCAAGTTCGGCGGGCTTGGCGGGCATTACGCGCGACTCGGCGATGCAACTCGCGCACAAGCTGGGTTACGAGGTCGTCGAACGCATCATCGCGCGCGCCGAGCTTTATACCGCTGACGAAGTTTTTTTCACCGGTACGGCGGCTGAAATCACTCCGATTCGCAGCATAGACAAAATCAAAGTCGGCGCAGGCCGTCGCGGCCCAATTACCGCTGCGTTGCAAAAAGAATTCTTCGCCATCACGTCAGGCGAAATAGAAGCGCCGGGCGATTGGCTGACTTTCGCGAAATAACCTGGGAGCGCTCGCATCCTGCGGGCTATAAAAAAAGCCGCGCAGCGTTCCTTTTCCCTTCTCTCTCGCAATGCGAGTGACAAGGAAAGAGGAACGCTGCGCGGCTTTATTTATGCAAGCGAGGGCGCTTGCGTACCCAGGTGTCTAGCGTGGCGTCGGTTTGAACAGAATGTCCCACGCTGCTTTCGCTGCTCGCCAGAGGGCGGGTTCGGCTTTGCCGTCTCCGTCGTAATCGCCAAAGACTGGCGCTTCGCCCGGTGACAGGTGGCCCCACGGTGTAAGTTCGACAGACTGGTCAGTGCTGCGACGCGCGTAAGCATTGCCTTCCGCTGATCGCCACACCGTCAGGTCGTCTTTACCGTCGCCGTCAGCATCGGCGGCGAACGGTTGATCGCCCGCTTGTCCGAACAGTTCGTCACTGATCTGACCCGTCGCCGATGAACGCAACAGCCAATGGCCTGCGCCAAACACCGCGACATCCATCAAGCCGTCGCCGTCGAAATCACCGATGACTGGTACGTCGCCCGCTTGGCCTAAGTACACAGCCTCTTCGGTGAGATTGCTGCTGCGTTGGATGTGCAGCCCGTCGCCGCTCCGCCAGATCGCGAGGTCAGCGCGTCCGTCGCCATCGAAATCCGCTGGCATCGGCGTGTCGCCCGGCAAGCCGAATTGCGCCTTCACCAGTTCGCCACCCAAGCTGTATTTGATCAGCCATACGCCATCTCGCTCACGCCAGACGGCGGCATCCGCTCGCTGGTCGCCATCGAAATCAGCCACCGCTGGCAGATACTCTTCTTTTCGATTCTGACTCAGGTCATTCGGCTCGATGAGTTGAATGCGATGCAACTCACCATCGCTGCTAAACACGACTTGCCATTCGCCCAGATCGTTGTGCCACTGCGCCAGATCGCTCTTGCCATCGCCGTCGAAATCGTTACGCACCGCTTTGGCATTGCTCGCCAGCAAGGTCGGCCTGGCAGTCACTGACAGATTGACCGTATTGCTGGGCGGTCCAGGTACGGCTGATTGATCGGTCGTGATGCCCGAAGTCGTGTTCGGCCACGTACCCACTACATTGCTCGTGACGGCGAAGCTCACTGCGCAACTGCCGCTGCCCGGTATCACGATGCCGCTGAAATTCACGTTGGTCGCGTTCGCCGGAATCGTAATCGTAGCCAACGTTCCGCAAGTGCTGCCAATCGGGCCGCCCACGGCAGTCATATTGGCGAGCGCATCACTGAACGAAGCGAGTACGCCAAACGGCAGCGTATTGCTCAAAGTCAGCGTCACGGTTGACGTACCGCCGCTGACAATCGTCGTCGGATTAAACGCTTTCACAATCGTCTGCATCGTCGGCGCATTCACCGTCAACACTGCCGTATTGCTCGGCGGGCCAACTGCCGCTCCGGTAAAGTCCGTCGTCATGCCCGACGTAGTATTCGGCTGCATCCCGGCCACATTGCTGCGTACCCGAAAGCTCACCGTGCAACTGCCATTCGCAGGCATGGCGATGCCGCTGAAACTCAGCACGGTCGCATTCGCCGCAATCGTGACGGGCGCGAGCGTCGCACAACTGCCGCCAATCGGCCCGCCCACCGCCATCATATTCGTGAGCGTGTCGCTGAACGCGCCCACCAATCCGAAGGGGTTACCGGCATTACTCAAGGTCAGCGTCACCAGCGAAGT
>JANNUY010000967.1:0-4761 GCA_031414155.1 Acidobacteriota bacterium | reverse complement strand
TAGGTTTAAGCGCATCCATGCGGCTTTTGACCATACCAACCAACTTCGTCATGTCGCCATTGACGGGGTCACGCCCCACAAAAAACTGCCCTGGCTCCGGCACCGAAATCACAACCGCTGACTCTTTGGTGATATTACCGTCCTCATCAGGGTTGTCACCTCTAGGGATGGTCACAGTCACACCGGATTGCAACATAGGAGTGATGACCATAAAAATAATCATCAACACGAGCATAATATCCACCATTGGGGTCACGTTGATTTCAGAATTCAGACTCGAACCGCCTGTACCTGTACTCATTGACATGGTTTATGTCCTCCTGACTACTGCTAACACTAAACTAAACTACCAATTTTACACTTCCAATAACAAATTTTTCTCGATGATTCTGGTAGTCTAGGTGATGGGCAAACGAATAATTTACTTGCACCATCACCTAGACTCCGCTAATGGAGATTTGAGCTATTGGAAACCTAATAATTAACGGCGGCGTTGCTTCAAGAAATAATCAATCAGTTCCGCCGAAGAGTTATCCATTTCCACCACAAAATTTTCTACCTTGCTGGTGAAATAGTTAAACAACCACACAGCCGGCACTGCCACAAAAAGCCCAAAAGCCGTCGTGAAAAGAGCTTCAGAAATACCGCCAGCGATAGCAGAGATACCCGCCGATTCAGCGTTTTTCATACTCTGGAAGGCGTTGATAATACCTGCCACCGTTCCGAACAAACCCACGAAGGGAGCCGTCGAGCCGATAGTCGCTAACCCGGAAAGTCCGCGCTTGAATTCTGACACCTTGATGGCCGTGGCGCGTTGCAAAGCGCGTTTCGACGCATCAATCGTCTCACTGGAAGAGTCGCTGCTACCGGCTAACTCTTTGAGTCCGGCATTGACCACCATGGCTAGGTGACTCTTCTTATATTTTTCAGAAAGGTTGATCGCTTCTTCGATCTTGGCATTCTTAAGTGAAGCCGCTACCTTAGGAGCAAACTCACGCGATTGATTTTTCGCAGCGTTATAGGTCAAAAAGCGCTCGACCATAATCGCAATGGACCAAATGGACATAATCAACAAAGTGAGCACAACTGCCATAGCCGTGGGGCCCAGACTGCGAATAATACCCATCATCGAAAAGTCAGCAGCTCCCATGCCGCCTTCTGCCAACAATAGCGTTGGGGCAATTGCCAAGTGAACTTGGCTTAACAAGATCATCATGATATCGAAATCCTCCAAATTAGCGGAAACAGTAACCAGATAAAACGCCTAAGCTATTTTTTCAAAAGTTACTTGCAGTTACTAACCTAACAGGCAAGCCGCCTGCTAAAAGACACCGTGAATAGGAATAATGTTCCCACCCAATTCGGTTATTGCAACGTAAAATTAAAAGTCAAAATACCTTGCACTTTGACAGGTACGCCTGACAATTCAGTCGGCTTAAAAACCCACTGACGGGCTGCTTGCAACGCGGCTTCGCGTAACAACGGGTGTCCACTCACTACGTCAGCCCCAATCACTCGCCCTTCTTCAGAAATAGTTACCTGCACTGCTACTGCGCCAGCCGCACGGGCAGCTTTGGCGATAGGCGGATAAGGTGGTTGAACCTTTTTGAGCGCACTACCTTGCAACACACCGCCAGAAACATTGATTTTTTTCGGCGGCTCAGGTTTTGGGGTAGGATCTGGTGGAGGATCTGGTTTCGGCGGCGGCGGCGGCGGCGGCGCGTCTCCTGCACCACCTGGCGTGCCACCTGGAGTGCCACCTGGCGATCCACCCGGGACACCACCTGGCACACCACGCGATACCGCTGCGACTACAGGTTTTGCTTGCACCGTATTAGCATCCGGTATTTTTTCGGGTGGTTTCGTGGGCGGCGTAAACGTTGTAACTGTTGGCGCTTCCCTCACCACAACGGGTGCAGCCGCAGCAGGTGGTGGCGGGGCAGGCGGGGGGGGCGGGGCAACCATGGTAGTCACGTCTAACGCATCTGCTAAATTAGGGTTCAGCAGAAAAATTGACGCAATCGCCCCTGTTACAAGCAAGAAACCGTAAATCAAACCCGTCACCAGAAGAAAACTCGTTGTGCGAGAATTATCCTGCTTATGTAATGACGACTCTGGTAGGTTATCAAACATAGCCTATCGTCCTCCGTTGACTACTAAATACCGATGGGTCGAAGCCGCAGAAAAGCGCAGCATAAACTGCTTACACTCTGAAATATCAGAATTTCCGTAGCGTAACTCAAGCCCATCCAGCAAGGTGAATGGAATTCTTAATTATTGATTTCGTTTAGTTGAATGAAAGAAAAGCCCGTACCTAACTCAGCACCAGTAATTGAGATCACCAAGCCGATCAATCTATATTGACCTTGAAGAAAACCGCCCGAAAGAAAGTAAGAGAATCGTGGGATTGACTACAGACTTACACTCTCTTGCGCGCTCGTGAGCCAAACTACCGCGTTCCATAACGCTATATTATTCGATTTCAATTTTTGGATACAACTGTGTTTGATGGGTCAGCAACGGGGTAAAGTCTACTATCCGATATACCTCAAGTCAAGACATCTAGTCCGCTTTTTCCCCGATAAAAAGGCCAGTCAAAAGAATGATTCTTCCATTCATTGAACTGGCCTGCGAAACAATCAGCAAAAGGCTTTAGCCGCTTTATTTCGCGGCCTTGCTGCCCTTGCGCGGAGCAATCGAAATCCCTGCCGCAGCGAGTGTTTGCGGCGTTACGCCTGCCGGAGCGATAAGATTAGACGTTGCGTCCCCAGCTTCTACTGCTTTCGCGGCGACGCTCTCAATTACACCGTTGTTGGCTTTCGCACGCCAGTCTTCCCACCACAACATAAAGGGGCTTGCAATGTAAATGGATGAATACGTACCGATCACGATGCCGATGAACAAGGCCCACGAGAAGCTTTTCAATACTTCGCCGCCGAACAGCAGCATGGCTAAGACGGTGAGTAAGGTCAGCCCAGAAGTAATGATCGTACGCGACAGGGTTTGGTTGATCGCGTCGTTCGATAGCTTTTCTAACGGTTCACGGCGTTTGGTACGCATCGTTTCGCGGATGCGGTCAAAGATAACGATGGTGTCGTTCATCGAATAGCCGACCAGCGTGAGCAATGCGGCGATCACGGTGAGATTGATTTCCCATTGCATGATCGAAAAGATGCCGAGCGTGACGAGTACGTCGTGAAAGACAGCGATGATAGCACCTACGCCAAAGCCCCACGACTTGAAGCGAAATGCCACGTAAATCAACATCCCAATGCAAGCCACAATCGTCACGTAAATCGCGCGATTACGTAAATCGGCTCCGACTTGCGGGCTTACAGCTTCGGTCTGCTTGAGCGCCGCCGCACCAGCGAAAAAGTTTTGCGAGAGCTTATCGAACGTCGCCGCATCAACGCCGCTCAAATTTTTAAGGTCGTCGAAATTGCCGATCAATCCTCCGCGTTCTTTTTCGCGGAACTCAACGATACGCGCCGCCAACTCTTCAGCTTTGGCGGAATCAACACCCAGCAGACTGGAAAACTTGTCACGTAAAATATCTTTGCCAGACGTATTAATGTCCGCTTTATTTTTCCCAGCCGCGTCGTTAAATGTTGCCAGCGCAGCCAGTACCTGTTGTTTGCCATTGTCAGCCTCGCCCGAAGGGTCTTTCGGCAAGCGAATGAGGACTTCGTTTTTCGGTGGTTGACCGATTTGTTCACCGACTTGTTGCAACGTGATTTGCGAACCGTCAACGCCTTGCTTTTCCAGCGCAGCGCGGATGCGATTCAAATCCGGCGCCTGCTTGAATTTCACGTTCGCCATCGTGCCGCCCACGAAATCAACGCCCATGTTAAACGACGGGCCTTTCTTGAGCAGTGGGCGACCAATCACAGACAGCAGTCCGAGGGCAATCAACACCCACGACAGCCCAATGAAAAACATCTTCTTGCTCAAGAAGTCGTAATTAGCATGCTTAAAAATCTCGATCATACATTCACCTTTATCAAAACAATCTTTCTAGCTTAGATGCTGAGGGTTTCGGCCTTGCGTCCGCCACGATTGAGCGTCCACATATACATCGAACGCGACACATAAACCGACGTGAACAGGTTCGCCAGCAAGCCGATGGTCAGCGTCACGGCGAATCCGCGCACGGGGCCGGTTCCAAACAGATACAGGAAAGCCGCCGAGACAATCGTCGTTACGTGCGTATCAATAATCGTCGTCAGAGCCTTATCAAAACCCGTATCAACCGACGATTGCACGCCTTTGCCAGCGCGCAACTCTTCGCGGATGCGCTCGAAAATCAGCACGTTGGAATCTACGGCCATACCGATCAGCAGGATTACGCCCGCAATGCCCGGCAAAGTCAGCGTAGCGCCAAAGGCCGCCAAGCCTGCCAACAAAATCAATAAGTTCAATATCAAAGCGACGACCGCGTTGACGCCGGAAAACTTGTAGTAGAACAACATGAAGAAAACGACCAAGCCCAAGCCTACCAGCGAAGCGATGATGCCCTGGCACCCCGCCGGAGTCGCCTTCTGCATCCTCATCGCAATACCACTGATGCTGCTGCTCATTCGCGCACTCGTAATTCAAGGCGCTGTATGGAGGCCCGAGGAGCGATTCACAGTGGCAATTGGGATTCTGTTTGTGTCGCTCGCGACGGCCGCATGTCTCACCGGCCTCGCCGGCAAACCCCGAAGCTTCATCGTCCCCACCCCCCTGCTCGCCGTACTCCTAGCGCGCGGATGTGACGCGATC
>JANNUY010000966.1:0-10734 GCA_031414155.1 Acidobacteriota bacterium | reverse complement strand
GTCGCCGGATGAATGCGCCAATAGCCTTTCTGGTTGATCGCCCGAATCACCAGCTCGGCCAGTTGCGCGGTAGTCTCAATCGGAGCTTTCGCGCGTTCCTGCACGATGCGGCGCGCGATGCGACGCGACGCACGTTCTTCTCCGTATTCAAAAATCAGGTCGGCGAGTTCGCGCTCGCCGAGCGTATTAACAAAATGCGCCGCCGTCGGTCCCCCGCTGCGATCCATCCGCATGTCTAAAGGAAATGTCGAATGGCTTTGTGACGACGGCGCAAGAGAACTCGTATTCGAGCGAAAACTGAAACCGCGTTCCGGCGTATCCAATTGCCACGACGAAACACCCAAGTCAGCGAGAATGCCCGCGACCCCATTCACGCCTGAATGCTGCCCGATTAAATGTTCTTTCAATGACCTGTAATCATCGTGAATCGCGCGAAAGCGTTCCCCGAAACGTGCCAGCCGCTGTTCGGCCAAAGCGATGGCTTCCGCGTCGCGGTCAAAGGCGATGACGCGATTGTCGGGCGCTGCTGCGAGAATCAATTCACTGTGTCCGCCCAAACCGAGCGTGCAATCAATGAAGGTTCCGCCGCGCGCCGCGTCGAGGTAAGCCAATACCTCAGACGGCATCACCGATGTATGCAAACCCGTGAGATGTGTTGAGTCATCTGTCACTGTTACACCTCACGCTGCACCGTAAAAAATTCAAAGGGTAAAAATTGATGGGGGAATCACTGCTCAAGCGAGGGGAAAATTTTCCATTTGTGATTTTAGATTTTCAATTTTTTATTGACTGCAAGGCACGCGCTGCCTGAGCAATGAAAAATAGAAAATCTAAAATCACAAATGGAAAATTTCCCCAACTCCTAATTACGCAACGTCAACGCAACGAAGACGACTAGCCCGCATTTGCTTCTACAATATGGCTTACACTCCCAAGCGGGCTATTTTCTCCGCGTCATCGTCCGTCCACGGTTGCGCACTCATGCGCGCGCGGAACGTGTCCGCGCTCCAAACTTCCAGGTAACTCAATTCGCCGACGACCAGCACTTCGCCGAGCAATCCGGTTTGACTGCGCAGCATCGGAGGAATCACGATGCGTCCTTGCGCGTCTACGATTTGCTCATTGCCAAAATAGCTGGTGCGGTCTAAAAACTTTTTGCGCGTCGGGTCTTGCGAAGGCAAGGCCGCCAGTTTCGATTCGATGATCTCCCACTCGCGCATCGGATAGATCAATACGTTTTCGCCCGTCAGGCTCGTAACATAGAAATTCGTCGCGCCTGCGTATTCGTCCTCGAAAAACCGTTTGTAAACGGCGGGAATCCGCAAACGCCCTTTGTCGTCAATGTTGGCAGTAAAGCTTCCTCGCAACATATACGGGCAGCATAACGGCGTGCCTGAGTTACCAGCCGCTCACGAATTAGGAAAAACGATTCGCTATCAGCTTCTTAAAATTTCAATTTTCTGTTTTGACTTCGCACTTAAATTCACCAAAGCCAGTTTTGACCACTTCCGACCACCTTGTTCCACATCCTATGCCTGACCTCTCTTTCCGTCAATATGCACGGGGCAAAAAAGTTGATTTATTTCTTCAGGTAGCTACTGCTAAATGACTGTATCTATTATTCATAAGCAAAGGCTTACTAGCTGCGAACCGAGCTTTTAAGGCTAACTCAGAATTGCGGGAAAAGGTTGCTTGCTACCAACCCCCGGCCTCTGTGGCAGGCTCGACTGTGAAACACGCTGTGTTATAGTGGTTTTCCCAAAAACAACGCGCACAGATTCACGTTTTCATGAAAACACAGGGACAACTTTTGCTATTCGGTTTGCTTGCGGCGTGCGGCAACCTGTTGGGTGGATGGCTGCTGACAGCTTTTCCGCCTGCGAGTCGTGTGCGTGTGCAAGCCCTCGTCGCGCTTGGCGCAGGCTTCATGCTCGCCGCCGTCTGTCTTGATGTCCTGCCTGAAATTTTTGAACAAACCCACGGCGACCATCACGCCGTCAGCATTGCAATGGCATGGGTATTGGCGGGTTATCTTTTCATACAACTGATTGAACATACGCTTGCGCCGCACTTTCACTTTGGCGAAGAAACCCACGCCGAAACCATGCGGCAATCCGGCGTCGCTTTCACCGCAGTCGCCGCGTTATCTATTCATGCTTTCTTTGATGGCGTAGCGATTGCCGCCGGGCTGCTGACCAATTTGCGGTTGGGGGTGCTGTTATTCCTCGCCGTACTGCTGCACAAAATTCCCGAAGGCCTCACCGTCGCATCTATCATGTATTCCGCCGGACACAACGCTAAAGCCGCGTGGCGCGCGGCAATCGTGATTGCGGCGACTACGTTTGCCGGAATCGTGCTGGCGATGTTTTTGCAAAACCACTTGGCTGTATTGTTGCCGCTCTCGGCTGGTGTAACGCTTTTCGTAGCGGCGTCTGACCTTATCCCCGAAGTCAATCGCGCGGGCGGATGGCGCAATACGTTGCCGGTATTCGGAGGCGTAGCGTTATTTCTCGCCGTGCATTGGCTGTTAGAGACTGCGCTGTGATTTTGAGGAACACGCCACATTTCTCAGATGGTTATTTCTTGCACGCGAATCTTTTCTAACTCGTGTACGCCTAATCCGAGTTTGCCCGCGTATTCCACATGCCCTGGTTCACGAATGATGATGTTGGTGTTGGGGTCTTCGTCACGGCGTTTGCCGTTGTTGAAATCAAGCGTCTTTTCGTCACGGTTCCAGATCGAAATCACGCCGCGCCGTTTGCGTTCGTCGTCAATGGTGTCGAGCAACAGGCGATCAATGGCTACGGGGTCGGTGCCGAATTGAATCGTGCGCGGAAAGAAAACGTATTTGAGCGTTTCGGCAAACGGCCCCAAATGCCATACGCCGCGCAAGCCGTCCATGATTTGCAAGACCGTACGCGAGCGCAGCGGCTCAATTGCGGCGAGCGTACCGACAAACGAATACGTATGCGAGACGCCTTTGAAATGTGTGCGCGCGACGTTTGAGAAACTGCCGTAAGCGATGTTTTTCAAACAGCCCGTCGCACCCGTTGCGCCGTGGTCTTTCATGTTCGGAATGTTGATGACCTTGGTGAGCTTGTGCGAAATCAGCCGCATCAGGCACGAGCGCGTATCGTCTTCGCCAAACAGGTCGGCTTCGGCATAAACCAGCGGGTCGTATTCAGCATTATCAATGCTGCGATTCTGCCGCTCGGCTGAAGTAATAACGATTTCAGGCGGCAGGTATTGCGCGTAATTGATTTCATCCATCTGACTTTGAAACCGTTCGTAAACATAAATGTTCGACGGCTTCACACCGACGGCCATTAAGTTGCGCACTGTTTCAGCCACGATAGGCGGCGAAGATACCACCCACGGACGGCCTCCGGCGTTGACCTTGATGCCTACGACATCGTCAGGTTTGATGAAACGCCGCCACGCATCAATCGTCTGTTTTTCACCCGTCAACGCCCGCATCCCGCGCTCCATCATTTCGCGTATGACCTCAGCGTTGAATTTAAGACCGTCTTCGCTCAAAGAGTTTTGCGCTTTGACCGAAACTACGCGACCGGGATAAGGGCCGGGCATGCCCGGCACGGCGGTAGGCTTGAACGGCGTAGCGATTTTGAATTTCGGCACGACGCGCGCGGGTTCGACTCGTTTAGCCGCATCAAGCGCAACGGTTGCAGCAAGTGTCAAATCGTTTGCACCGACTGGCACAAGCGGCGTCGCGGCGAGCAGTTGCACAAATTTTCGGCGTTTCATCTCGGCTCCTTCTGTGGTCGAAATTTTTAGATGTAAGCAACCACGTCAATCTCAACCAGCGAATCGCCCGGAATCCACGCGGCGGCAATCGTCGTACGCACGGGCGGTTCTGCGCCGAAGCGTCCGCGAAAGACTTCGTTCATCGGCGCGTAATCAGCCGCGTTGGCCAGATAGACATTAGCTTTGAGCACCTTGTCCATCGAAGACCCCGCGTTGACCAGTTCCTTTTCGATTTCGTCGAGTACGGTCGCGGTGTGCTGTTTGATGTCGCCCTTGTAATGCGCGCCTTTGCCCGCGATGAAAAGCAAATTGCCGTAAGACACTGCGCCGTTAAACAGCGGCGGCGGCGCATCTGGCTTGCGTTCGGGCGGCTTGCCGCCTTTGTAATGCACTTTCTTTTTTGGGCTTTGTGTGGCGGCTTGGGCGGCGGGCGCGATTACTGCCGCAGCCGCAGCCGCTTGAATGATTTTGCGACGATTTGAATTCATAAGTGGTTCCTCTTTGCGTTGGATTGAGTTGGGTTAAGCGGCTTTTGATAACAGCAAGCCGGAATCATTGAGCAAGCGATCTGACCAGGTTTGCGCGGCGGCGGCGAACGCTTCGCGTTGCCCTAGATCGCGCCACATACGCGGCCAATCGTTTTCCCATTGCGTCAGCGCGCGGGCGAGCTCGTCGAGTTGCGTGCGCTCGGCTACGGTTTCCGCCTTTGTCCATTCGATGAACAACTGGCTTTCGGTTACGACGCGCGCGGCGGCGTCGCTGAGATCATCTTGCTGGGCGAACGAATGCAGCCGCGCCAGATTGGAGGCTAGATTGCCCAAACGCACCGGTACGGCGTCGCGCAGAAAACGTTCCTGCCGCGCGGCAAAGGCTTCGTTGGGCGCGCAGGGCGCAGCGACGGTGTGCGCGAAAAGTTCGTTGACCAGCGCGCGCGCACGCACGCGCAAGGCTGGGTCGAGCAATTCCATCGCCGGATTGCCCTGACGCGGACGAATGTTGATGAACGAGTGATAGCGCACTGCGCGCGTAGCGGGAATCCAGTCAGCGCCCCAAAGGTTTTCCTGCGCGCAATCGTTTTCCAGCAAGACGGCTTCACAATCGGCGTGCAATTCACCGCCACCCGCCGCGATGCCTTGCTCAATGTCTACGGCGAGTTTGACGTAATCGGTGAGGCTCTCAAGCATCTCGTTGAGCTGCGTGGGCGTCACTGGTTCGTAAAGCAAATGAATCATCGCGGGTTGACCTCCGGGTCAAGTACGCCGGAGCGTTCTAGAATTTTCTGCGACCAGTCGCCAGCTTGTGCCGCCATTGCCGCGCGCCGCTCTGCGTCATCCCAGATGTTAGGCCAAGCCTCTAGCCAATCGGCCAGTTGTTGGTGCAAGGCCGCCAGTTCGCTCTGTAAATCTGGGGCGGTCTCTGCCGCAGTCCATTCGATGTAATACTGACTGGTCTCAAACATCCGTTCTGCCGCCCGCCGATTGGACGGATGGCTAGGGTCAGAAAAGGAGCGAGCGGTGGAGAGCGCCCACGCCAGTTCGCCCAAACGTAGGTAAAGCGGAGAACGCAGATAACCTGCTCGATGTGAGTCCCAGCGTTTTGCCCAAAATTCGTTTCGTTCTTCGGCTTGTGCCGTAGCTTGACTCGTCATACTTCCTCCAGAAAGGCCCGGATGATTTCCGCAATGCGGTCACGAAGCATTGGGTCGGTGACAATCATCGAATAATTATTTTGGCGCGGGCGTGGATTGATCATTGACTCAAACTTGACCTCGCGCGTGTATGGCCGCCAATCCGCGCCCCATACATCTTCTTGCTGGCTACTATCAGCCAGCAGTATTTCTTCACAATCGGAGTGCAACTTGCCGCCGCCAGCTAACACCCGGCGCCGAACATCAACGGCGACTTTTATCGTGAAGTCCCATTCCTCACGCATCTCTTCCAGTTGTTGCGGCGTGGCGCGAGTCGAAAGCAGATGAATCATCGCGGGTTGGCCTCCGGGTCAAATAACTTTCGTTAAGAACGTACCTCATCTCACTCCTTCACGGCCACCAACGCAATTCGCACCAACGCCGTCGCGCCCTTCCCGCGTTCAGCTTTCGGGAACGGTTGCACCGTCGTGCGCGTTGGTGGCGCGGCGGCAAAGAAACTCGCGTAAGTTTCGTTCATCAATCTGAATTCGCCGATGTCATCTAAAAATACGTTGCTCGCTGTGACGTGTGAGAAGTTCGCGCCGTAAGCCGCTAAACCGGATTGCAGCTTGCCCATCACGGCTTTGACTTGTTCCTGCACCGCGCCTTCAACTTCGTAACTTTGCGCGGCGCAATAAATCGTCTTGTTGTCAGAACGGCACGCGCCGCCTTCTTTCAAATTCTGCCGCGTAGCGATCAACGACATTGCCAGCGTCGCCTGTTCGGGCAACTCGCGCATCGGAATGCCTACGCGCCCCGTCGTGCTGTATTCGTTGCGCCACAACACGTTGTTCGTGAGCGTGCGCGCTTCTTTCATCACGCTTTGCATTTTTGATAACAGCTCGACCGCAGTCGCAGCATAAAGCCCTGATAGATAGATTCGATTGCCGACGGTGATCGCCGAACTCGCATGGCCCAACGGGCGCAGGCTTTTGAGTGCGAGCTGTTTCTTTTCGCCCAGATTACGCACGGCGACGACGGTCATTTCTACGGTCGTGTCAGTAGGCATTTTCGCTACGCCCAGCACCACGCGCGCGGGCGGATTTTTCGGGAAGTAAGTCGCGTAAACTTTTTCGACTGCGGGCAAATCGCTCAGGCGTTCGAGGTAAAGTTGCATGTGTACGACGTGTTCCATCGTCAGCCCTGCCGCCGTCACGATAGCTTTGACGTTCTCCAGGCATTGGCGCGTTTGGGCAGCGATGCCTTCGGGCATTTGGCTGTTCGCGTCGCGTACGCCTTGCCCCGAAACATAAAGATAATCGCCGATCATAATGCCGGGGCTGTATGGGCCTACGGGTTTGGCCGCGTTGGCGGGTACGATGACTTTGCGTTCCTGGGCAAGAACGAAGGCCGCCGTTATCAACAACATTATTAACATTGGGCACAGTGTCAGCAGGGGTCTTTTCATAGTGGGGAGGATTATCAGGGAAGTCGCGCGGAGCGGCAATAGTTGCGGTTAAACCTTGACGCCCTAACCAGCCGGGCGTATGGTCTGCCCACATTCGGCTGGCTTTACTGAGATAAAACAAACGTAATTTAACGAACACGCGGTTCCACTTTCTTCTAGGAGGCCCATCATGACGAAACGTCTTTCCGTCTTGGCACCACTGGGCAAGCTGTCGTTTTGCTTGTCTTTCCTTTTCGTTCTCGGTTGCCTGACTGTCTCAGCGCAAACCACTTCAACTTCGATTGTCGGCACCGTCGTGGACGCTTCGGGCGCAGTCTTGCCCGGCGCAAAAGTTACGGCGACCAATACGCGCACCGGACAGAAGCGCGAAGACGTGTCTTCGTCCACAGGCGATTTCAGCTTTCCGCTGCTGGATGTCGGCGTGTATGACGTGACGGTTGACGCGCAGGGTTTCAAACAGGAAATCCGGCGCGGCGTTTTGTTGCAGATCAATGACAAGCTGCGCGTAGATTTCGCGTTGCAGGTTGGCGCAACCACCGAGAAAGTCGAAATCACGGCGAGCGGAGCTACGTTGCAAACGGATGAAGCTACGTTGGGACAGACCATCGAACAGCGCCGCGTCGAAGAGTTGCCGCTCAACAATCGCAACCTCGGCGTGCTGGCGATTTTGCAACCCGGCGTGCAATACGGCCCGCGCAGCGGCACTGATGGGCAAGGCTTCGGACAGCGGCAAGGCTCGAACGGCGTGCCGATTCCCGGTGTGGGTTTGGCTTTTGTGGCGAATGGTCAACGTGAGACCAATCAACACGCGACGCTTGATGGCGTGGTAGCGACCGAAGCGCGCGTCAATACGATTCCGTTCAGCCCTTCGCCCGAAGCCGTGCAGGAATTCCGCGTGCTGTCAGGCAGCTATTCGGCGGAATACGGTTTCAATTCGGGCGCGCAAACGATCATCGTGACGAAATCGGGCGGCAATGAATTTCATGGCTCGGCGTTTGAATTCGTGCGCAACGATATTTTTGATGCTGAGAATTTTTTCCAGAACTATTTCAACGCGGCGGGCGCCACGCGCAGCAAGAAAAATAGCTTGCGGCAAAACAATTTCGGCGGCGTGTTGACCGGGCCGGTAATCATTCCCAAACTTTACGACGGACATAACCAAACCTTTTTCATGGTGAACTATGAAACGCGTCGCCGTCGTGACGGAGGCATCGCGCAAACGGCGAATCTTCCGCCGATTGCGTTTCGCAACGGCGATTTTAGTTCGTTGCTGGCCTTGCCGACGCCGATCAAAATCGTAGACCCGCTGACCGGCGTTGAATTCGCAGGCAATATCATTCCCACCAATCGCATCGCCGCTCCTGCCAAAGAGTTCATGAAATTTTGGCCTGAACCGCAGCGCGTCAATGCGAACCCGCTGACGGGCATCAATTATACCGGCTTTGAGCGACGCAAGCTGGACGACACGCAAGTGTTCACCCGCGTAGATCACAACTTTTCAGAGAAGGACAAAATCTTCGGACGCTATGCGTTCAACGATGTCACTTACACGGTGATTCCGGGTGACAACCCGAACTTCACTTACTTTGTCGCGGGGCGCAATCAGAACCTCGGCACCGCATGGATTCACATCTTCAATCCGAGCTTCATCAATGAAGCGCGTTATGGCTACAACCGTTCCGTAGACAATTCGCTCAATTCGCGCGCCAACACTAACTTCGATGTCGAAGCGTTGGGAGTGACCGGCTTTCGCGTCGTCAACGACGGCAATCGCAAGTTCACGCCGCGCGAAACCGGCGTGCCTACGATTACGGTCAACAGCTTTTTGGCGTTGTCAGAACAGGACGGCGGCAACGGATTCGACTTTAACAACCTGCATCAATTCAACGACAACGTGACGTGGAGCCACGGCGCGCACAATACGAAATTCGGCTTCGACTTTCGCTGGGTAGATTTGTTTCGCGGCGCAGCCAATACGCCGCGCGGCAACATCACGTTCAATGGCGACATTGCCAACAACGGTTTCGCGGCCTTCCTGTTGGGCTTTCCCAGCAGCACCGGTACGCCCGAAGGCTTGCCGCTGACTTATGCGCATCAAAAACGCTTTGCCGGATACGCGACCGATGACTGGAAGGCGACGCGCAAACTGACGGTGAATATGGGTTTGCGTTACGAACTCAACACGCCCGCGATTGACACCAAAGGCTTGTGGCGCAGCCTCACTTTCACGCAACAGGTCAACGGCGTACCCACCGTCGTGCCCGCCATCGGAACGCCCTTCGAGTTTTACCAGTCGCAAAAGAAACTGTTCATGCCGCGTCTCGGACTGGCTTATCGCCTGAGCGAAAAATGGGTCGTGCGCAGCGGCTTCGGCATTTATTACAACGTGCATCAGTTGAACAACTACACGATTTTGAATTTGAACCCGCCGAAGTCTGGTACGGCCAACTTTGCGAATTCATCCACCGGCGGACGCATCACTAACTCCGCGACGCAACCGGTGCTGACTTACGCCGCGCCGTTTGGCGTAGTGAGTCCCACGCTGGCGACCGGCATCAACGCGCTCGACCCTGCGAACAATCAACCTTACGTCAGCCAATGGAGCCTCGACGTGCAACGCCGCTTGCCGGGCGAATTCGTGGTGACGGTGGGTTACGTCGGCAACAAAGGCACGCACCTTGACCAGACGGTTGAGTTGAATTCGCCTGCGCCTTCAATTTTGCTGAACCCCAATGGGCGGCGTCCGATTCCGACCTTTATTGATGGGCCGGGCGGCCCTTCGCGTCCGTTGAATCGTTTGCGCTGGCTCACCTCTGACGGCAACTCGTGGTATCACGCCTTGCAGGTCAACGCACAAAAACGGTTCAGCAAAGGCGTCCAACTGGGCGTGGCTTACACTTACAGCAAGGCCGAAGGCGAAGGTTACGGTCGCAACGAAGGAGCCGGTTCGATTCCGAACTCCTATCAAAACCCGCGCAATCGCGCGGCTGAAAAAACGCGCTACGGTTTCGATTTTCGGCACAGCCTGATTACGAATTTCCTCTATGAGATTCCGACGTTGCCGATGTTCAGAGACAATCCCGGCAAACACATTTTCGGCGGCTGGCAGACGAACGGCATTATTCAACTGCGTTCAGGCTTGCCGTTCAGCGTCACTCAAACCAACACGATCAACACCATCGAAGGCCACGTGCGACCTGACCGTTTAAGCAGCGGCAAACTCGACACGCCGACGATCAACAAGTGGTACGACCCCGATGCGTTTCGTGTCGTGACCTGCCAGCAACCCGGCAACAACACTGATCCGGCGGGCGCTGCGCGCAATGTTTATCTGGCGCAGTTCTGTCATTACGGCAGCGCCGGACAGGGCATTCTCGAAGGCCCAGGTTTCAAAAACGTAGACTTCTCGCTGATGAAGAATACGCAAGTGACCGAAAAGCTGAAGCTGCAATTCCGCGCTGAGATTTTCAACCTGTTCAATACGCCGCAATTCGGCCTGCCGAATTCGGGCTTGAATGGAACGTTTTTACCAACAGCCGCCAATGGCGCATTCCCCACGCAAGTGACGCCTTCGCGCGGCCCCGGCTCGATCTCAAGCCTCGCCGCACCGATGCGGCAAATGCAGTTTGGCCTGAAGTTATTGTTTTGAAGCTGTTGTTCTGAGAATACGAAACAGACAGAAATAACGGAGCAAACGAAAACGGTAAGGTTATGCCTATTCCTGTTGCGCTGTTATTTCTGTCTGTTCCGCCTTCTCTCTGACTGTTCAAAGGAGAACATTGTGAAGAGTAGGATTGCCTCAGTGTTTTTGGTTGGTTTATTACTAATTGGCGCTGCCGCTTTTTGGCCGCGCGAAGCGAATGCTGTGTTGGAA
>JANNUY010000965.1:0-1158 GCA_031414155.1 Acidobacteriota bacterium | reverse complement strand
CGCTCAATGATGGTGCGCAGCAAATCACGGCCACCTAACGATGGGTTTCGCTCGGCCAATTCCATCAAGCGCAAATCGCTGTGGACTCGTTCTAATTTGTCTCGCTCCGGCTTCACGCCGACATAAGTGCAACCATTGTTCCTGAAATCTGAAGCGAGCGAAGACCGGCAAGCGGCTGAGTTATGGGCGCTTTTGCCGTAACGCCAAGCTGGATTGCTTCTGAAGGACTGGTGAAATGCAGGTCGCCCGCGCGGTGTTTTTGGTGAAATGCTGTTACGCGCTCAATCCGCTGCAATGTTGACTATCAATTGCCCCTGTCTTTTCGCGTTATTTCGAGGGAATTATTGATGCCACCTGGTCCGCAATCGCGGAACAATTCTTGCTCTGTTTTTTGCACCGAATTCAATGCGCGGATTGCCTCCCAAGCCTTCCGCAAACAAAGCTACGAAGTATTTTTTACCGGAGATAATTCATGCCCAGATCACCCCGAATTGCCGATGCCGATGGCCTGAAACCATTGCTCACATTTGAGCGCGTCAGCTATGAAAAAGAGTCATTCAAGCTGAGCCAGGTCGTACTCGCGCAAATCAAATCCTACGCGCAATATGTCAAAGCCACGACCTCCCACGAGCCTACGCCAGACGAGATTGTCGAGCGCGGTATGCAACGCCTTTTTGAAGCCGATAAGGGCTTCCGCGCCTGGGCGCATCAACAGGCAAAACAGCCGTCGTTAAGTGCGCCTGCGATTGAAAACACGCCCGCACTTTCCCACGCAGAAGCGCAATAATTCTTCTCGCGTTTCCCTCCCTACGGCTGTTTCCTGACAGCGATTCTTTGCGGGTTGCAAGTCCCTCGATTCTCACGGATGGCCTAAGTTGCCAGCGGCTGGCACTGCTCCACCAAGGGCTGCGCCGTTGTGCGACATTCCATCGTCAAACTGGCATTACAGATTACACACTCGCGCCCGAAGCCGACCCCATGCAACCCGTGTAAGGTTCCTTCACCTCCCAGCCCCCCTTTGCAGTACCACGCTCTCCAGATTTGTCGTCAGCAGTATCAACCAATACTGTGAACACTTTTTCGGGGAGCGGTTCCAACAGAATCAATCACTTAGCTTTTTGGCGATGAATTTCTCTAAAGTCAGCTCACGCGCTTACT
>JANNUY010000964.1:0-1164 GCA_031414155.1 Acidobacteriota bacterium | reverse complement strand
GGCGCTTGTCAGGGACGAATTTGCGGTTCAGCGTTGGAAGTTTTGTTAGGTTGGGGCGCGAGTTCAATACGCCCGCCGGTTTTTCCGGTCAGGGTTGAGAGCTTGATGTGCGATGTAACTACGAATAACGAATAGAGGATTCATCTGATGGCAATGAAATGGCACGGCGTGATGCCCGCAATGACGACGGCATTCAACGAAGACTTAACGCTTGATCACGAATTCATCGCGCGGCACGCGAGTTGGATGGTAGATCACGGCTGCACCGGCATTGTGACGCCGGGCAGTTTGGGTGAAGGGAATACGTTGACGTTTGAGGAACGCGGTGAACTTTGGGCGACGCTGGTCAACGCCGTGGGCGCGCGCGTACCCGTCGTCGCGGCGATTTCAGCGTTGAGTACGGCAGAGGCCGTCGCGCAAGCCAAACTTGCCGAAACGAAGGGCTGCCAGGGGTTGATGGTGTTGCCGCCGTATGTTTACAAAGGCGATTGGCGCGAGATGAAATACCATGTCGCCGAAGTCATTAAGGCGACGCCGTTGTCGTGCATGCTTTACAACAATCCGGTGGCTTACGGCACAGACTTTTTGCCCGAACACATTGCTGAACTCGCGGCGGAATTCGCCAACTTTCATGCAGTCAAAGAATCAAGTACGGATACGCGCCGTGTGACGGCGATTCGTGCATTGATCGGAGATCGTCTGGCAATTTTGGTTGGTGTAGATGACGGTATCGTCGAAGCCTTGCACGTTGGCGCGGTCGGTTGGATTGCCGGACTGGTCAATGCTTTCCCGCAAGAATCGGTGGAAGTATTCAATTTGACGCTACAAGGTGAACACGAAAAAGCGATGCGGTTGTATAACTGGTTTCTGCCGTTGTTGCGGTTGGACACCGTGCCGAAGTTCGTGCAACTCATCAAACTCGCACAAGCCGCAGTGAGTATGGGCAATGCGCGCGTGCGTCCGCCGCGTCTCGAACTCATCGGAGCAGAATTAGCTGAAGCGCAAGCTGTGATTCAGCATGCGCTTCAGCATCGTCCTTAAAAGTTACAACGGCAGCTTCGCCAAGCCGTGGCGGTAAGAATAAATCGCCAGTTCAAAGCGGTCGCCTACGTCAAGTTTAGCGAAGACGGATGAAAGGTGATGGCGTACG
Organism: Acidobacteriota bacterium; assembly: GCA_031414155.1. Classification (GTDB taxonomy): domain Bacteria; phylum Acidobacteriota; class Blastocatellia; order RBC074; family RBC074; genus JACPYM01. The sequence goes on along the minus strand of JANNUY010000964.1, from coordinate 14 downwards.
GTGATGACGCTGAT
>JANNUY010000963.1:0-2440 GCA_031414155.1 Acidobacteriota bacterium | reverse complement strand
TGTCTTTGCGGACGAGAGCTTTGTTCAAACTTTCAATCGCAAAGACAACGATGCGGTGGCTTATTTAACGTTGGGCAACGCCTGGGGGCGCAAGAACGAAGCCGAAGCCGCCACCATCGCTTATCGCAATGCGTTGCGCTTTGCACCGAACGATGCAGAGATTCACAACGCGCTGGCCGCCGCTTTGCGCAAGCTCGGCCAAACTGTTGAAGCCAGCAGTGCGCAAGCCGAAGCCGAACGTTTGCGCAAAGCCAAACAGCAACGCGTAATCGCGCAAACCACCGTGGCGACGGGCGAGCAACGAATGAACGAAGGCAAGTTTGCCGAAGCCATCGAACGGTTTGAGGCGGCGGTCAACGCCGATGGTTCCTACGCGCTCGCCTTTGCGCGTTTGAGTGCGGCGCTGCGAAAATTGGGTAAAACGGCTGAGGCCAATACGGCTTGGCAGAAAGCGATTGCATTGGATGCCACGCTGCAAAAAACGCTGCGGCCTTAAGCGCGCGCAAACTTTCAGTGACCGAATTATGCGGCGCGACGCCTATTATGCATTGCCTGAAATCACAACGCTCGACTTGAGCGAACTTATTCCGAGGAGAAACCCAATGAAGAAATTCACTTTTGCCGTACTGGCTTGTCTGTGGTTGGCGTTGAGCCTTGCTGCATTTGCGCAACCAAAAAATCTTGCTCCCACGAGCTTTGCGGGTACGTGGACGCTGAACCGAGCCAAAACCAAAGACGTGCCTGAGACCTTGCAAACCTATACGTTGACGGTTCAGCAAAACGAACAACGCATTGGCATCGAAACCAAAGTCGAAGGCGAGTTAGGCCGTCCCGGCGGCGGACGCGGTGGCGGAATGCCCGGCGGCGGCATGGGTGATGGCGGCGGACGCGGCGGTGGTGGTGGCGGACGCGGTGGCGGTGGAATGGGTGGCGGCGGTGGTATGGGCGGTGGCGGCGGTGACGCAGGGGGTGGCGGCGGTGGCGGCATGGGTGGAGGCGGCGGCATGGGCGGAGGTGGTGGAATGGAAATGCCGCATTCAATGCAGGTGCAGATGGCCTTGCGCGCTACGGTTCCGCAAATCGTTTTTGATCTGGATGGACAAGATCATTCCCAATCATTGCCGGCGCAACCAATCCCTGGTCGCCCAGCACCCGATGGCGGAGTAGCCCAAGGTGGCGGTACGGTTACGATCAAAGCCACCTGGAAGAAAGACGGCAAGCAACTCGAACTGCACTTCATACGCAAAATGAATATGAACGGGCAGGAACGCACGACGAAAACGCGTGATGTGTTGGAGTTCGAAAAAGACGGCACGCTCGTCGTCAGACGCATGATGGAATCGCCGATGGGTTCGCAAGAGGTCAAACTCTATTTCACCAAACGGGCTTGAACAGACTCTGACAATCCATGCATCGAAAAGCGCGGACGCCGTCGTTAATGATGGCGGGTGCGCTTTTTGTTTGCTGCGCCAACTATAAAGTAAAGCACCACGGCCAACAGCTTGCCACTTCTTCCCGCCGCCCTTTAAGATGCGGTCACTTTCCCGCAACACAATCGCAGTACCACAAGATAACAACACCGAAAGGAAACTCGCATGCACCTGACTGCGCTCGACTGGATCATTGCGCTCGCCGCCGTAGCCATTTGTTTTATCCCCGCTCTATTTTTCAGCAAACGTTCCGCTCAAAACACTTCTGAGTTTTTCGCGTCGGGTCGTTCCGTACCCTGGTGGCTCGCGGGGCTTTCGATGGTGGCGACGACGTTTAGTTCCGATACGCCGAACCTCGTCACCGACATCGTGCGACGCCAAGGCGTAGCTGGTAACTGGGTTTGGTGGGCTTTCGTGCTGACGGGCGTAGCGACCGTGTTTTTTTACGCGCGGCTGTGGCGGCGTTCTGACGTGCTGACCGATTTGGAATTTTACGAGATTCGCTATTCGGGCAAGGCGGCGGCGACCGTGCGCGGCTTTCGCGCGATCTATCTGGGTTTGCTGTTTAACTGCCTGATTATGGCGACGGTAAATCTGGCCGCGTGCAAGATTGCCGCGATTCTGTTCGGACTCGAACGCTGGCAGACGCTCGCTTTCGTCGGGCTGCTCAATGTCGCTTTCGCCGCGCATTCCGGCCTGTGGGGCGTGCTGGTCATTGATATGATTCAGTTTTTTATCAAGATGACGGCGGTCATTGCGGCGGCTTATTTTGCACTCAAACATCCGGCGGTTGGCGGACTCGACGGATTAGTCGGCAAGCTCTCGACGATGAAAGGGCCAGGCGGGATTAACTACCTCGACGTGTTGCCCGATTTCACCAACAACTGGGACACCGCTGTCGCCGTGTTCATCATTCCGATTGCCGTGCAATGGTGGTCGGTGTGGTATCCGGGCGCGGAACCGGGCGGCGGTTCATACATCGCGCAACGCATGCTCGCCAGCAAGTCTGA
>JANNUY010000962.1:0-1947 GCA_031414155.1 Acidobacteriota bacterium | reverse complement strand
ATTTCAACACGCGAAATAAGTTGCATGATAACATTCGCGGGCAGCAGGACTCTTTCGCGGCGAATTTCAGCAGCGACGGTGGGCAGATGCTTTACGCGACTTATCTCGGCGGACGCCGCAGCGACCTCGCCGAAGCTGTCGCCGTAGATCAAAGCGGCAACGCTTATATCGGGGGCGCTACTGGCTCGAACGACTTTCCGACCGCGAATGCTTTGCAAGCCGCGACGGGGGGCGGCAACTTCGATGCGTTTGTCACGAAGCTCAATCCGACCGGCGCGCAAATTCTCTATTCGACTTATCTCGGCGGCAGCTTGATTGATACGGCGTCGGGCATTGCCGTTGATGCCGAAGGCAGTGCCTTCATCACCGGCCTCACGAACTCGCTCAACTTTCCGCGTCAAAGCGCCTTGCAAGCCGACAATCGCGGCGGCAACGAGGCCTTTATCACGCGGCTCAGTCCAACGGGCAATGCGCTGTTTTATTCGACCTATCTCGGCGGCAGCGGCGACGACAGCGGCGGAGCCATTGCCGTTGACAGTCGCGGCACGGCTTATCTAACGGGCGCGACTTCTTCGCCTGATTTCAACATTCAGTTTCCGCTGTTCGCTTACGGCGGAGGCACCGATATTTTCGTCGCGAAAATTTTGCCGGATGTAGCCGCGACGCTCGCGCCCGCAACGCTCGAAATTCAACCCGGCGCAACCGGAGTGTTGACGCTCACCTTGAATCCGCCGCAAGCCAACTCGATTACCGTCGCGCTCACCTCAAGCAATCCGGCTATTGCCAAACTGCCCGCGACGATCTCCGTCGCCGCCAACTCGACCAGCGCGACCTTGATCGTCTCAGGCATTGCTATTGGCACGGCGACGATCACGGCTACGCTGCCCGCCGCGCAAGGCGCAGGTACAGCGACCGCAACCGTCAACGTAGCATCTGTTTCAACTGGCGGACTCGAAGCCGATGTCGCGCCGCGCCCCAACGGCAACGGCAGTTTGAGCATCGCCGATTGGGTGCAAGTCGGACGCTTCGCCGCCGGACTCGATACGACCACGACGGCGGGCGAATTCCAACGCGCCGATTGCGCGCCGCGTGACGCACGCGGCAACGGCAGTTTGAGCATCGCCGATTGGGTTCAAGCGGGACGTTACGCGGCTGGGCTTGATCCAGAGACGCCAACAGGTGGGCCTAGTGGATTGCAGATTGCGGATTGCGGATTGCGGAATTGCGATGCCGAGAAAAACTTTGTTTTGATTGATGAGATTGCAAGCAGTTCGATGAGTGCGAATATTTCAGGGGGCGAAGTCCGCAATCCGCAATCCGCAATCCGCAATCTGCAATCCCGCGCTTTGCGCATAGTCAATGCCCAACTCGCACGCGGACAGCAAGGCACAGTCATCGTCGAGATTGAAGCGCAAGGCAATGAGAACGGCATCGGGTTCAGTTTGGATTTCGATACGGCGCAACTGAGTTTCATAAACGCGGCGATGGCAAGCGAAGCGGGCACGCCCGCACTCAACGTTAACGCCGCGCAAGCCGCCAGTGGACGCTTAGGGTTTGCGCTGGCTTACAACGCAGGGCAGAGCATCGCCGCCGGTAAACGCAAGCTGTTGACGTTGACGTTTAACGTAGCTGCCAATGCGAGCGGCGCTGCGACGACGATCAATTTTAACGACCGCCCCGTTACGCGCGAACTGGTCAACGCGAATGCTGAAACGCTGACGGCGACTTTCACGCCGGGCACGCTGTCGCTGGTGGGCGCAATCGCTTCAGTCTCGGCGGCGAATTACGCGGCGAACCTGCTTGCGCCTGAACAGATCATCGCGGCCTTCGGTGGTGGCTTGGCTACTACGACGGTCGTAGCCATCAGCTTGCCCTTGCCGACGACGCTCGCAGGCACGACGGTGAGAGTGCGCGATGCGCAAAACATCGAACGTCTCGCGCCGCTAT
>JANNUY010000961.1:0-17506 GCA_031414155.1 Acidobacteriota bacterium | reverse complement strand
AAAAAGAATTGCGCTACTTGATCGGCGCGTTGCGCGAACCGGCGCGTCCATTCGTAGTAATTCTCGGCGGCGCGAAAGTGTCCGACAAAATTCAGGTGATCGAAAACCTGCTGAAATCCGCCGACGCCGTGCTGATCGGCGGCGCAATGGCGTATACATTTTTGAAAGCGCGCGGGCTCGAAATCGGCAAGTCGCTGGTCGAGCTCGACAAAACTGAACTCGCCGCCAGCCTCGAAATCAAAGCCAAATCAGGCAACGTCAATTTGCAACTGCCTACCGATCACGTCATCGCTGGCGGCGTGGGGGACGGCGCGAATGCGTTGACAGTAAGCGTGTCAGCCACACCCGCTGACAAAATGGGCTTGGACATTGGCGCTGAAACGCAGGCTGCTTACGCCGACATTATCAGCAAAGCCAAAACCATTATCTGGAACGGTCCGATGGGCTTGTTCGAGAAAGCGCCGTTCGATCAGGGTACGCGCGCCGTGGCGCACGCGGTCGCCAATGCGACTGAGAAAAACGACGCGACTTCGATCATCGGCGGCGGCGACAGCGTAGCCGCCATTCACGAAACCGGTCTGGCCGATAAAGTGACGCACATTTCAACGGGCGGCGGCGCTACGTTGGAATTGCTGGCGGGCGACGTGCTGCCCGGCGTAGCGGCGCTCACAGAAAAATAACAATTGATTCAACCAACAACTGACAAAGAACAACTGACAACCATGAGAAAACCTGTAATTGCCGGCAACTGGAAAATGTTCAAACTCGTGAGCGACGCCACCGCGACGGCGCTCGCGCTGAAACCGCTGGTTGCCAACGCCAATCACTGCGAAATCGTCATCGCGCCGGTTTACACTGCGCTCAAAACCGTCGCCGATAAGCTCGAAGGCTCGAACATCCATGTCGCGGCGCAAGATGTTTCAACCGAAACGAAGCACGGCGCGCATACCGGCGAAATCAGCGGTGATATGGTCAAGGACGCAGGCGCTTCGCACGTCATCGTAGGCCATTCCGAACGTCGCACTTTTTACGGTGATACTGATGCCAGCGTAAACCGCAAGACACGCGCGGCCTTGCATTTCGGCCTCACGCCCATTCTCTGTATCGGGGAAACACTCGAAGAACGTGATCGCGGCGACGCGCAAAATGTTGTGGCTACACAACTCAACGGAAGCCTGGCGGAGTTGACAGCCACAGACCTCGTCCATATTATTCTTGCTTACGAACCGGTATGGGCAATTGGCACGGGACGCACTGCGACCCCAGCACAAGCTCAAGAAATGCACGCTTTCATAAGGCAATGGCTCTCTGAAAAATTCGGTGCGACAGCGGCTGATGGAATGCGAATTCTATACGGTGGCAGCGTCAAACCCGAAAATATCGCTGAGCTTATGCGCGAAGCCGACATTGACGGCGCGCTCGTAGGCGGAGCGAGTTTAGACGCCGATGGTTTTGCGCGTATCGTTAATTACATTCAGTAATTTGAACCGGTAAGTCAAGTTTCAACTCACGACAGGTAGGTAAATCCTTTGTTCATCTTAGTCGGAATCCTTAAAGTTTTATTCGTGCTGGTCTGCCTCTTGCTGATCGGCGCAGTCTTGTTGCAATCAGGCAAAGGCGGCGATCCGGCGGCGGCTTTCGGCGGTGCAGGTGCGCAATCGGCTTTCGGGCCACGCGGCGCAGCTAAACCGCTCGAAAAAGCGACTATCTATTTGGCGCTCACGTTCATGGGTCTGGCGCTTTTGTTTTCGCTGCCTGGGTTTAACGGTAGCTATTCGGTCGTTCGCTCAGGGGCAACGCCTGCGGCAACGCCCGTAACTATTCCAAGTCCAACGGCATCAGCCTCTCCTGAAGCGTCTCCGGCAGCGGCCGCTAGCCCTAAGGCTAGCGAAGCTAAACCGGATGACAAAAAGGCTGCGGAAGGTACCCCCTCAGACAAGGCTAATGATAAAGCGGGCGTGAAAGATTCGATTAAGGGCTTTGGGGTTGGCCTCAAAGATGCGGTGAAAGAAGCCGCTAAAGACACTAAAGCCGAATTAAAAGAAGCTGTTAAAGAAGTGAAGGAAGCTGCTCCTAAAAAGAACTAAAACTCAATTGACAACTCATTCGCTTTGCCCAGAGCCGAAGTGGTGGAATTGGTAGACACGTACGTTTGAGGGGCGTATGGGGCAACCCGTGGGGGTTCGAGTCCCCCCTTCGGCATAAGAAAGCCTCAGTTATTTATCTAAATGGCTGAGGCTTTCTGTTTATGCTTGCGATTCCCTGGCAATGCAAACTTAATGAGGATGATTCTACCTTACTTAGAGGCCAGCGAGCCTAGCACTTTAGTGCTGAAAAGTCGGGAAAGGATGTCAAAAACAACCAACAAACGTCCCTCTTTGACACTACAACGCCATATGCGTATAGTAATTGTGTTGGTGCCGATGGCCTTGGATGTCCTCCCCCCACCCCTCATTCCTGAGGACGATGCTTTACCTCACTGAGTTACTGTGCCCTATCAATTTGGTTAAGCCTAGGTGTGCGAATCTGTAACGGCTAACCCCACAATTAGTATATTGCCCCCTTGTGTCGAATTATCAATAGCGTTGATGGCTTTATAACTTGGCTCTTTGATCTCTTGAAAGCCAAGCAATGCCGAAGCTATCGATCATACGTTTGTGGCAAATACTGACTTTATTTTGTGCGATCTTGTGATCTGTTGAAGTGAGAACGTTGCTTTAGCAACGGTCCTTATATTTTCTGTTTACGAGTGACTTAATCATCTATGTCTATATCCACGGCTTTAGTGGCAGAAAGAAAAACGAGCAAACCCACCACCACACTATCCCCCACGAGTAGCGTAGCGACCTCGTTGGAAGCAGTAGTGAGCCTGGAAGGCGTCTCTGTGTCATTTCGCGTCCCCAAAGAAAAGATTGTAAGCCTGAAAGAGTATGCAATTCGTTTCTTAAAAGGGCAGGCGCTGGAAGAAGAATTTCAAGCTCTCAAAAAAGTTAGCCTTGAAATCAATCGCGGTGAGATTTTAGGAGTGGTTGGTAGAAACGGGGCCGGCAAAAGCACTTTAATGAAAGTGATCGCGCGAGTGCTAAAACCTAGTGACGGCCGTCTTAGAATTACGGGCTATGTTTCTCCTTTGCTGGAATTGGGTGCAGGTTTTCACCCAGACCTCACTGGCCGCGAAAACATTTTCCTGAATGGCACACTGCTTGGACATTCCAACGCAAAAATGGAAAGCCGTTTCAATGAAATAGTAGATTTTGCTGAATTATGGGACTTCATTGAAGCGCCGTTACGGACATATTCAAGCGGTATGGCCGCGCGCCTAGGGTTTGCCACGGCTACCGCCTTCCAACCTGACATCTTGCTGCTTGACGAAGTACTCTCGGTCGGAGATGAGCGATTTCACAAAAAATGTCTTAGCCGTATCGAAGAGTTTAAAGCATCTGGAACCACGTTTGTCATCGTCTCGCATCAATCTGATTTCATTCGCACCAAATGTGATCGCGCCCTTTGGCTTGACCGCGGAAAAGTAAGATTGATCGGCGAAGCCGAGCAAGTGATTGAGAAATATCAATCATTTCTTTATAGCTAATTTGCTATTACTACACACATTCTTTCACTAAGCGTATGACTTCCACTAATTTAACCTACGATTCTGCAGAATCAGAGAATCCGTTCATCTCTGAGTTGAAGGAACTGTTTCGCTACCGTGACCTTGTTCATCAACTCATTAAACGCAACATTAAAACTCGATACAAACGGTCTTTTTTCGGGGTATTATGGACAATGCTAACTCCCGTTTTAATGACCGCGCTGTTTTCACTTATCTTCTCGCAATTTTTCACTTCGAACCTTCCCAACTTCTCTGTTTATGTAATGTCTGGTTACATCTGTTGGCTGTTTTTTGTACAAACATCTTCTTCAGCCATGAGCGAGATTATTTGGGGAGGGACATTGCTTAAGCGTATTTACGTACCTCCTAGTGCGTTTATCGCAACAGCTCTGGGGGCCGGCTTGGTTTATCTAGGGTTCGCGTTGATCGCCCTGATTGGCTTAATGGTAATTACAGGAAAGACTTTTAGCTGGGCGCTGCTGTTTTTGCCCGTAGCGTTGCTGATTGTTACCTGTTTTTCCATCGGCGTAGGATTGTTACTGGCTACGCTGGCAGTAAATTTTCAGGATACGCTGGAGATGTGGGGAATCGTTGCACAGGGATTATTTTTCCTGACTCCCATTTTTTACCCGGCTAATGCTGTCCCGAATCGTCTTTCATTAGTACGCTTGAACCCTGTTTATTATATTGTTGAGACTTTTAGATTCCCTTTCTATCACGGCATGATCGCACCGAGAAACATTGTCCTAACGGCGGCAGCCTCCTCCATCGTAGCGTTGTTACTTGGCTGGTGGGCATTTACGCGAAAAATTCACCGTACCCCTTATCTGGTTTGATAACAGACAGGCCGTTTCTATAAAACATTCCCCACGTATAAGTCACTTCCTTATCACTATTTTATGCACAAGCGAGCTCTCATTACTGGAATTACCGGGCAGGACGGCAGTTATTTAACAGAGTTGCTCTTATCGAAGGGCTATGAGGTATATGGGATTATTCGGCGCTCCAGCTCCTTTAACACCAGTCGGATAGATCATATTTATCAAGACCCGCACTCTTTTTCCGCTCGATTACATCTGGTTTACGGTGACCTTAACGATGCTAGCTCGTTAAATAAAATTTTACGGGATATTCAGCCAGATGAAATTTACAACTTGGGAGCGCAATCTCACGTTCGGGTCAGTTTCGACGTGCCAGAATATACAGGAGAGGTCACTGGACTAGGAACGCTTCGCTTACTTGAAGCAATTCGCGACACGGGGATCAAACCAAAGTTTTACCAAGCATCTTCGTCAGAACTTTACGGCTTGGTGCAGGAAGTTCCTCAAACAGAAAAGACGCCTTTTTACCCACGCAGCCCTTATGCCGTTGCGAAACTGTACTCATATTGGATTACAGTAAATTACCGCGAAAGTTACAACCTATTCGCGTGCAATGGCATACTTTTCAACCACGAATCTCCGCGACGCGGCGAGACATTTGTAACTCGAAAAGTAACTAAAGCGGCGGCAGCAATTAAACTCGGATTACAAGATAAACTGTTCCTGGGTAATCTTGACGCCAAGCGTGACTGGGGATTTGCGGGCGATTATGTGGAAGCGATGTGGCTGATGCTGCAACAGGAGACACCTGAAGACTATGTCGTTGCCACAGGAGAAGCATATTCGGTGCGAGACCTGTTAAATGAATCCTTCGGCTATCTTGACCTCGACTGGCAACGCCATGTGGAAATTGACCCTCGATATTTCCGCCCGGCAGAGGTTGATTTATTGATAGGCGATGCCACCAAAGCACGTACGAACCTCGGCTGGGAACCTAAAGTGAGTTTTAAGGAGTTGGTTAAAATGATGGTTGAGGCCGACTTCGCCTCGTTGCAACCTGTCGCCCCTAAAGTGATTACAGAGAGGGCGAATAAACAAGTATGATGTTTCCCTTCCAACGAGTTGTAGTAACAGGCGGCGCGGGCTTTCTCGGCTCATATGTTGTGGAAAAGCTACGGACACGAGGATGTAAAGAGATTATTGTTCCTCGAAAAGCAAATTATGATTTGGTATGCATTGAAGCTGTAAGAAAGCTATACCAGGATACGAAACCTGATTTGGTAATTCACCTGGCCGCAATTGTCGGCGGCATTGGCGCTAATCGTGTTAACCCCGGGCGTTATTTTTACGATAACTTGATGATGGGCGTGCAACTAATTGAAGAGGCGCGTCTGACTGGCGTAAAAAAATTCGTAGCGACTGGAACAATCTGCGCGTACCCCAAATTTACGCCCGTGCCTTTTAAGGAAGAAGACATCTGGAATGGCTACCCGGAAGAAACCAACGCGCCTTACGGTTTAGCAAAAAAAATGATGTTGGCGCAATCGCAAGCCTACCGTGAGCAATATGGTTTCAACTCGATTTTTCTTCTGCCTGTGAACCTTTATGGCCCGCGAGATAATTTCAACCTGGAAACCTCTCACGTCATACCCGCACTGATTCGCAAATGCGTGGAGGCCAAACAAGTTGGGGCCGAGCAAATCGTTTGCTGGGGCAATGGAACGGCTACCCGTGAATTCTTACATGCGGAAGACTGCGCGGAAGGAATATTGCTGGCAGCCGAAAAATATGACCAATCCGACCCGGTAAATCTGGGGGCAGGCTTTGAAATTTCGATTAAAGACCTGGCGGAAAAAATTGCGGAATTATGCGAGTATCGCGGTCGAATTGTGTGGGATACCTCAAAACCGGATGGTCAACCGCGTCGTTGCCTAGACACCACTCGCGCTTTCATTCGTTTTGGCTTTCGTGCACAAGTCCCTTTTGAAGAAGGGTTGCGCCAAACGATTCAATGGTATCGGCAAGAGCTTGCTATAGCCTAATGGATTAAGCTTATGTTTTCGTTATTGCGATCTAGCTATTCAGTTTTGTTTATCGCTCTGCTTTGGGGGACAGCCTCCTATGGGCAAGAAAGTATACCCGCGCAAATTTCCCGATTCCCTGAAGATATAAACAATCATCACCCTGCTTATGACGGAGTGTTTAGCGATGGGTGGGTCGCTACGTCTTCTTGTTTTGTGCTTCGAAAACCACCTGGGACGTTTTTCAAGCTGAGAGGACTTGTCCCCCAAATAAACGACCACGCGTTTTCAACACAGCTAGAAGTTTTAATTGATCGTCGTCTGATAGTAACAAAATTGGTAAGGTGCGGCGAATTTACCCTTGAAGTTCCTGTTCCTGACTCGACGTCCGGCAAAAATGAATATCGAGTCGAACTCAGGTACACTAGATCACAGTTGCTTCCTGCCCCTGATAATCGTGCGGTGGCGGCCAGACTCTATCAGATAGGCTTCGTGGAAGGAGTTCCGATTAATGCAACTCTTAGCCCCTCAAAATTACCTGTTGACATTATCGCTTCAGTTGCTTCAGGGCAAATTGCTCTAGGCTCTGGTTGGTACGAGTTAGAAAAAATATCGGCCACTTCCTTTCGCTGGGTTAATAACAATGCGGAAATAGTTCTGGACATGCCAACGGGTAAAGACCCCGTTACGTTAGAAATAGAAATCGAGCCTGGCCCAGGCGTCGCATTAAAACCCTTTGAGTTGCTGTTACTCAGAGAATCTTCGATGACTCCCTTCGAAAAAGTTTCAATACGAGGTCGAGAAACGGTTCAATTAAATCTCCCCTTATTACCTGGAACTACCGAGGTTATTACGCTCAAAGTTGATGGCGGAGGGCAATTGTTGCCGCAAGACCACCGCGTCTTAAATTTTCGTGTATTCAAGCTCAAGCTCTCTCAGCCTGCCCCACTGCCCGTAGCTGCAACTTACGCGCAAAAACGTAATGGGATGTTTGATGATGGATGGGTAGGTAAGCAGGTCGAATTCAAGCTCCCCCAGCTATCTTCTCCCAGCGTATTGGTGCTGCGCGGCAGTATTCCCACATTACCCGCTACCGAGAATTTAGCGAACGAAGTTACTATAAAAGTTGACAGTAAAGTAATCGCTCAGGAAAAACTGAAGCCAGGTGTATTTGAAATAATAACCCCTCTTGTCATCGGTGGCGGTATTCGCAAGGTAGAGCTTTTATTCTTAAACGAATTCAGGCTCCCAAATGCCGATCAGCGCATGGTATCTGCGCTGATTGAGCAGGTTACGTTTGAGAAGCCCTCAATCCTTACTGATAAAAAATAGTTACAGACATGATTTCTCTGAATCGTTCAACCAGTAAAATTCCCGCTTGGCTGTTAATGTCGGCGATTGGAGGGCTGCTGTTTGTCGCCTTTGGGATAGTGTCACTTATCAAATCGGCCAATACTATTCCGTCTACTGAGGCACTAAACGTAAATAGCGCTGGTACAAACGCACCATCCAGTATAGGAAGAATACCGGAAGACCTAAAAAATCCTGATTTACAATATGCTGGTGTATTCGAAGATGGATGGTTATCTGAGTCACCTACTTTTGCCTTATCGCAACCTGCCGAATCCAATGCATTAGTAATTCGAGGCTCAATACCGGAGCTCGGCAATTCTGGCTTTGTGACACAGTTACAAGCCAGTGTGGATAACCACTTAGTAGGCGGAGAGAATTTGGGAGTTGGAAACTTCGAATTAACGCTGCCGCTACCGTCAGGGTCTGGCCTTCGACGCATTCATCTGACGTTTTCTGACAAACAATCGCTGGTGAACGGAGACGGACGCCCGGTTGGGGCCTTGTTACAGTATATCGGGTTTGAAACCAGAAGCGACTTTAGCGTTAGATTGCCGCTCGATATTGCCGAATCGGGGGTTAGCCTCGGCTATGGCTGGTATTTGCCTGAAGAATCTAATGGCACAATTTATCGGTGGGTAAACAACCAAGCCGAACTCACCATTGCCGCCCCTGACACTGCTGAACCACAAGCCTTACATTTAGAACTCGAACCTGGGCCGGGGCTGGATTTAAAACCCTTCGACTTGAAGTTTCTTAATCTCGCTAACAATGTAGTGGCACAACGCACCATTATGGGGCGGCAGACCCTCAAGATTTTACTTCCGACCGAACCAGGTGCAAACACTGTTTACAAGCTTCAGGTGGAAGGAGGCGGAAAAACAATTGCGGGAGAAAAACGCATTTTGAATTTTCGAGTATTTCAAGCAAAGCTAGGCCTGCCTGCTCCTGACATCGCTACCTTAAAAGATGGACTCGCACTCGGTGCTGGGTGGTATGACCCTGAGACAGTACGCGGCAAAACATTTCGTTGGGTGAATAATGACGCTGAATTCTCTGTTACTGCTCCCGCCGCTCAAACAATTCCCTTAACCCTGGACATAGAACCTGGGCCGGGAGTTAATAATAAACCTTTTGACTTGCAACTGCTTTCTGCGGCAGGAAAATTAATTGCCAAGACATCAATTACTTCGCGCGAACAAGTTAAGTTCAAGGTGCCCACGCCTCCCGGAAACACAGAGACATTCAAACTACACGCCGAAGGCGGAGGGAGGACAACCTCAGGCGAAACTCGCATTCTCAATTTTCGTGTTTTCAATGTCAGTATGGGGTCTCTCAGCGGACCGGACATAGTGCCGTCGCGCGCGGTCTTACCAGAAGCTGCTAACCTGGAAATTGGCGAAAACTGGTATGCGACCGAAAAGAGCGAAGGGCAATTATACCGCTGGATAAATAACGACGCAGAATTGTTAGTGAGGATGCCGCAAAAAGGCAAAGTTCCTGTGTTAGTACTGGAATTGGAATCCGGCCCAGGGCTTGACCAAAAACCATTTGTTATCCAGGCACGCAATGCGGCCGGAGCGGTGATAGCACAGGCGAATGCTAAAGAATCTGGTTTCGTCAATTTAGCACTCCCCTTCGTACCTGGTCAGGCTGAGGCGATCAGGCTTCATGTGGACGGAGGCGGACGCCAGATTTCGAATGAGCGAAGAATTCTTAACTTTCGTATTTTTAAGGCACGGCTGAGTAAGCCAGTTGATGTGTCTGCGCGACGGAATCTGCTAAAAACAGGCATGTATGGAGATGGCTGGGTAACTGCTAAAGCTGCGTTTCAGATACCTCAACTTAAGAACCCGTCAATGTTGACCGTCCGCGGTGTTATTCCAATGCTGGCGGATAAGAATTATTCAACTGAAGTTCGTTTGCTTGTGGACGATCAGGAAATTGCCAAAAAGACTTTGTCGCCTGGAGATTTCGAGTTACAAGCGCCCCCTCCGGCTGGGGCAGGTAATCGGCGCGTGAGCCTGTTATTTTCCAAATCACAAACGCTGCCAGGCGAAGATCAGCGCCTTGTCGCAGGACTTTTACGCTATGTAGGGTTTGATGCGCCTGCTAGACCAGATGCCATTTCGGAACCAGGCAAAGAAATCCCCCTTCCCGCCGACGGCGTAATTTTAGGAGGAGGCTGGTATCCAGTTGAAGTTCAGCAGGCAACGCTTTTTCGTTGGGTAAGCAATAATGCAGAGCTTCGACTTACGCCACCGGTTAACGGACAGTGGGCGCTTAGCCTGACGGTAGAACCTGGCCCGGGCGTCGGCTCTCACCCCTTTGAGTTATACCTCCTTGATGCTGAAAAGAAGATGCTAGGTACGGTTACGGTGCGCGGAAAAGAAACCGTCCGCTTTGTCTTGCCTGCATTAACAGAAAAGGGGAAAACCCTATACTTTTTACAGGTAAAAGAAGGTGGAAAAGCAACTCTCAATGACCTGCGCACTCTGAACTTTCGCGTATTTAAGGTTGAATTGGGTAAGGCGTAACATAAACAACGAGAAGTACTATATATGGCTAAACACAACACACTTACGGGTAGTCACGTTACCAGATACACCGGCATGTATGAAGATGGTTGGACATTTAGCAATGTGATGTTCGAATTGAAACAACCGCTTCAACCTGCGGACCTCGTCGTGAGTGGCGTAGTGCCGCAACTCGCAGACAACAATTTCGCCACGGATCTATCCGTCAAACTCAATGGACGCGAAGTACATAAGATGAATTTATCGCCGGGCAGCTTTGAACTAAGGTACCCCTGCTTCCCCGGTAGTGCGCAATCTAAAATCGAATTAAAGTTCAGCAAAACGCAAACGTTGTCGCCCGCAGACAAACGAATGGTCGGGGCGTTGCTCAACCGAGTAGAATTTGAGTCACCGCCTTCAGACATTTACTCGTCAAATGGCGGAGTAGAGATAGGTGATAACTGGTATCCTGCTGAAAAATGGGCGGGGGAAACATTCCGCTGGGTGAAAAACGATTCCGAAATCGTACTCACCGGAAGTGGCTTACTAAAGTTCGTGGCCGAGCCCGGCCCTGGTTTGAATTCTCAACCCTTTGAAATACAGGTTTTAGGGTCCGACGGTAAATTTCTGACGTCGGTGAAAGTTATTGATCGTAACCCTGTTTCGGTTAATTTGCCGCAAGGTATCAATCAAATTAAGTTACATGTCGAAGGCGGAGGTCAATCTGCTCCTGGTGAAGAGCGTGTGCTGAACTTCCGTGTTTTTCAACTTGTCTTAGTTTAACCCCTCACATCATCGCAACCCTTTTAAATTGGCGCTGAGTGACAAGAGACTGGCAAATGCTCGTTTGGTTGGCGTCGTATCCACGGTCTGGCAATTCGTTCCTCCGCGTATTATTGAAACGGTGGTACGGACTTGGCTCGCAAAACCAGCCGAATGAACTGGAAGCTACGGCAATAAAAAGCCTGAATGAGATGGCTACTCAGGAATCTTTATCCGGCTTTAGTAAGTTGCAATTCCTCAAGACAAACGGTTTACCTGGCCTGGATCCGCATCCGGCTATTTATCTGATAAGAGATGGCAGAGACGCTCTCGTCTCGCGCGCTCAATTTATTATTAATTACGAAAAGTATGACCTGCCGGATAACGCAGATGCTTTTTGGTATTTGCTGCACGATTTGATTGTTACTGAAAATCATTTTGGCGGCTGGGCGCAAAACGTAACAGCCTGGCTGGAACGTAAGTCTCCGACCGCATACATCAGGTATGAAGATTTACTTGCTAATCCACGCGCAGTCATACGGCAAGCCTTCGGCCAATTAAAATTGAAAGCCCCGGCGGAAAAAGCAGAGGATCTACCTACTATCGTAGGACAGCAGACTCCTTCGCCCGGGTTATTTCCTGAAGGAAAAGTAAACATCTGGCAGAAGGAGATGCCCGAAGAGTTACAAGAAGTATTTTGGCAGTATCACGGAACAGTAATGGAGAAGCTAGGTTACTCAAAATCAGGCAAGATCACGGCGATCGAGTTAGCAGGGATGTCCAAAAAAAGTGGAGGAGAGAGCCTCGCACTAACTGTCACTTCAGGGGCATATCAACCCGAAAGCTTGATAAAAAGTAAGCGATCAGAAACCCACCTTAAAACCGTATCGCCGCTTAAACTGGGAGAGCTACAACTATTTCACGACTACTCGCAGGCTCACGAACTTGCCCAATTACCCGACGTTTCCGATTTTTACGCGTTGCTCAACGAAATGCGCCAGGCAGTACTTCGGCGTGAACCAGCTTGGGCAAACTACGAAGAGTTGGTGCTTTACGCCTCTGTTTGCTTCTGGATGATCAGAAAGTTGGAATATAGTTTCGCCGCTCGCGCCTTCAATGCGCTGACTCAAGATAGCAAGAAGCTTAACGTTTTGGATGTCGGATGTGGTGTCGTCCCACTTTGCAACTGGATGGCAAAGCGCGGCCATTCAGTCACGGCCATTGACCCGACAAAGTCGCACATAGAGTTTGCCAAAACTCACCTGAACGATTTTTTTCAATCTGAGGTTAATTACGAAACCGCTCATGCGGAAAAGCTACCTTACCCAGACGCGACGTTTGATTTAATTAGCTGTATCTCGGTACTTGAGCATATTCCACCGGGTAATGACGAACTTGCTTTGCTGGAAATAGCTCGCGTGCTTAAACCTGGAGGCTATTTTATTCTGACGTTTGACATCTCACCCGAAACGCCGCTGCAAAGCGGCGAGCGCCCCCTTTCAGCTAGTCTCCGGCGGTTTCGTTATCCGTTTACCAAAGCAGCAGCAGAGAAACTATTTGAGCCGTTAACTTCGCTTTTCGACTTTTCGCCCCGTACGTTAATCACACCTTTTCGCTCTCTCACGTGGGATAGCGTGCATCAATTCTGGGAGCTCACGCAATATCATGACGAGCGTACCGAACCGCTGCGCGAATATCTTGCGACAGGTATTGTCATGCAAAGAACTAACGGCAAAATTTCCGAGACCGTTTCGCCCAACGTCGCATTAATTAACGGACAAGCAGCCATCGAGCAGCAACTTGAGTTTTTTGAATATCACGCTAGCCAGCGTTTGCAAGCTATCAACCAGTTAGTTGGTGAACGCGACCACTTACAGGAAATCGTAGCTACTGAAGTCGTAGCAAAAGACTTACAAATCAACAATCTCGTCGCTATACAATCTGAGAATCAAGCTAGAATTCAAAGAGAGGCAAAGGAACGTCAAACATTGATCGGCGAAACCACCGCAATTAGAAAAACGTTTGAAGAACAAACTCGCACGCTTCAACAGTCGCTGGCTTCCGCTCGCCAAGAATATCGAGCAGCTCAGCAGAAATTAGCAGAAATAGCAGAATCACTAAGTGAAAAGAAAGCTGAGAGCTCAGCCTATGAGGAACAAACTCGTATGCTTCAGCAGTCGCTGACTTCTACTCGCCAAGAATATCAAGCGGTGCAGCAAAAATTAGCGGAAATAACAGATTCGCTAAATAACAAAACTGCTGAAATAACAGTCAAAGAAGCGCAATTCAACAATCTTTTGATCGCACGCGCTGAAGATCAAGCCAGACTACAGAATTATGCAGCGGAACGTGACTCGCTAATCGCCGAAACCAGCGCCATTAGAAAGACCTTTGAAGAGCAAATCGCTCTAGCAAAATATGATCTTGAGTCTAAACGACAAGAAAACCTAAAAGCCGAACTTAAATTAACAGACGAAGTAAATAGGTTGAGCGCAACGCTAAATCAATTAAGAGAGAAAATAACCTCTCAATCAGAAGAAATAATTAGCGTTAGCCATGACCTATCACACTACAAAGCAGAAGCAGAAGCTAGCCAGACCTTGGCGGCCTCATATCAACGCACCATCGAAGAACAAACTCGTGTGTTTCAATTGCAGCAGGAAGCTCACCTAAAAGCGCAAGAAAATGCCGCCCTAACGGCTGAAGCACGCTTGCGCGTCATTGAAGAACAACAAGCGGCGTTGACGGCTTACCGACGGTGGAGCATCAAAGGCCGGCTTAGAAATTTTGTCCAGCCGCAACTTGGCGTACTCTATCAATACGCGCCCAAGCCAGTTGAACTTCCCGCGAAATACCTAACGATGCGCCCCCTCAACAACCCGCTGAGTATTTCGATAGTAACGCCTAGCTATAATCAAGGTGAGTTTATAGAGCGCACAATTCAAAGCGTGTTGGGACAAGAATACTCGAACCTGGAATATATTATTCAAGATGGTGCGTCTAAAGATGAGACCATGCGGGTGGTCGAAAAATATGCCAGTAACTTAAAGCACTATGAGTCGGTGCGCGACAGCGGACAGACACAAGCTCTCAATTTGGGTTTTCGTCACGCTACCGGCGAAATTATGGCGTATTTAAATTCAGACGACTTACTATTGCCCGGCGCCCTCAATTACGTGGCGAGTTACTTCGCTAAGCACCCAGAAATAGATGTAGTGTATGGGCACCGGGTCATCGTTGACGAGTATGATCAGGAAGTCGGGCGATGGGTAATGCCGCCACACGACGACGACGTATTGTCCTGGGCTGATTACGTTCCGCAGGAAACCTTGTTCTGGCGTCGCAGTGCTTGGGAAAAAGCTGGCAACACGATGGACGAAAGTTTTCGGTTTGCGATGGATTGGGATTTATTATTACGCTTACGCGATTCCGGCGCTCGTATAAAACGGCTGCCACGCTTTTTGGGAGCGTTCCGCGTCCATCCGCACCAGAAAACTTCTGCGCAAATTTCCGACATTGGCAATCAGGAAATGGCGCGCTTGCGAGAACGTTGCGCCAAACGCCCGGTCTCCCAGGCTGAGGCTTGGCTGGAAGTCCGCCCTTATCTAAAAAAACATATAGTTTATCGTACACTGCACCGTTATAAGCCTTTTCAAAAACTTATAACGCTTAGCTAAACTGAGATCATAATAATTTAAGAGCAAATACTTAACCGCTTTTGCATATAAATCATGTCAAATCAATCAACTCCTAAAATCGCAGTTATCGGTTGCGGTTATTGGGGTAAAAATCTGGTTCGCAATTTTAACCAACTGGGGGCACTAGGTCTGGTTTGCGACCTGACCGTCGCTGGACGGGAGCAGGCCGCTAAAATTACACCTGACATCGAAATCACTGATAACTTGGAGAAGGTATGGCAGTCTCGCGTGGATGGGGTTGTTATCGCCACTCCCGCTGAAACTCACTATCAAATAGCGGCCAGCGCTATCAAGGCAGGAAAGCACGTTTTCGTCGAAAAGCCCTTAGCGCTCACCTATGACCACGGCGCTGGTTTGGTTAGACTTGCTGAGAAACATAACCGGATATTAATGGTAGGGCATGTGCTGGAATATCACCCTGGCATTACCGCCATGCACCGCCTGATACAGAATGGCGATCTAGGTCGCATTAGTTACATATACTCAAATCGCCTTAGCTTGGGCAAAGTGCGCCGCGAAGAAAACATCCTGTGGAGTTTTGCACCGCACGATATTGCCATCATTTTGCGACTGATTGGCAGTCTGCCATTTCAAGTTTCAGCTTGCGGAGGTAGTTACGTGACGCCGAATATCGCAGATGTCACAGTGACAAATTTACTTTTCGATAATGGCGTCAATGCCCACATACACGTTTCCTGGCTTCACCCGTTTAAGGAGCAACGTTTAGTAGTAGTCGGCTCGAAGCGAATGGCTTCGTTTGACGACGTAGAAAAGAAATTAGTGCTATACGACCAACACGTTGACGTAACGAATGGTGAACCCGTTCCGTTCAAGGGGCCAGGACAAATAATTGAGTGGCCGGATGACGAACCGTTGCGATTGGAATGCGAGGCATTTCTCAATGCGATTACCACTGGCATCCCCCCGTTAACTGATGGCATTAGCGGCCTGCGCGTATTAAAAGTATTGCAAGCCGCCCAACGATCTTTAATTACACGGGGCGAACCAGTCACCTTACCTATGGAATTCATATCGGAGTTTATTGTATGAGCGCAGCAACTTACTTTGCACATCCAACTGCCATCGTAGACGAACCCGCCGACATTGGTGCGGGAACCAAGATATGGCACTTTTGCCACATCTCAAAAGGCGCACGCATCGGCAGCCGCTGCGTGTTTGGTCAAAATGTTTTCGTGGCGGATAGCGTAACGATAGGCAGCAACGTAAAAATACAAAATAATGTGTCGGTGTATACCGGCGTTGAGCTTGAAGACGACGTGTTTTGCGGCCCGTCATGCGTATTCACAAATGTGATTAACCCACGGTCGCAAATTAATCGCCAGCATATGTACATGCGCACTCTGGTTCGCCGGGGGGCGACGCTGGGCGCGAATTCCACGATTGTTTGCGGAGCCACGGTTGGTCGCTATGCCTTCATCGGCGCGGGAGCCGTTGTTCGTGGCGACGTACCTGATTACGCTTTAATGCTGGGGGTTCCAGCTATTCGCAAAGGCTGGATGAGCCGTCACGGGCTTCGCCTCGGAGAACCTGACCCCTCCGGCATTTATACCTGCCCGGAAAGTGGCTGGCGCTATCAGGAAACAGAACCGAATATCTTACGCTGTTTGGATTTATCTGAAGATGACGCGATACCCGCATCTGCCCTGAGTAACAAAGAATAAATTATAACCAAGGGGATATTTACCATGATTGAAGTTCTTGATCTAAAGGCTCAATACGCCACCATCAAAAGTGAAATAGATGCCGCCGTTCAGCATATTTTAACTACTACTGAATTCGTGCTTGGGCCGGCAGTCAAAGACCTGGAAAAGCGGGTGGCGGCTTATTCCGAATGCGCCCACGGTATAGGCGTAGCGTCAGGGACCGACGCGCTGCGCCTCGCCCTGACCGCCGTAGGAGTCGGCCCCGGCGATGAAGTGATAACAACGCCGTTCACTTTTATTGCCACCGCTAACACAATTTCGCATTGCGGAGCTAAACCGGTTTTCGTTGATATTGACCCGGTAACTTATAACTTCGACACCGCAGCGGTTAAAGCTGCGATCACGCCGCGCACTAAAGCCATTGTGCCGGTTCACCTTTACGGCCATCCGGCGGATATGGATCCGATTATGGAGATGGCGCAACAACATAACCTGTTCGTGATCGAAGATTGCGCTCAAGCTATTGGCTCTAAATACAAAAGCAAGCGTGTTGGTTCGATTGGGCACTTAGGCTGTTTTAGTTTCTACCCGACCAAAAATCTAGGAGCTTACGGGGATGGGGGTATGGTCGTCACCAATGACGGCGATTTGGCAAAACGTGTGGACGTGTTACGCCGTCACGGCAGCAGCAAGAAATATCATGCCGATATGCTGGGCTTTAACAGTCGTCTTGATTCCCTTCAAGCTGCTATCCTGGGCGTTAAACTAAACCATCTGGATAGCTGGAATGAGAGCCGTCGTCGTATTGCCGCTCTTTATAACAAGCTTTTTGAAGGCTCACAGGTTATCGCTCCAACTGAAGCTGATTATGCTTACCACGTTTATCATCAATATACGATCCGGGTAAAAAATCGTGATGGACTGGCAGCGGCGTTAAAGGAAAAGCAAATCGGAACTATGATTTATTACCCGATAGCGATTCATCTGCAACAACTTTACGCTGAACTTGGTTATCAGCCCGGCTCGCTTCCTCACAGCGAACTGGCTTCACGAGATAATCGAAA
>JANNUY010000960.1:0-2994 GCA_031414155.1 Acidobacteriota bacterium | reverse complement strand
ATCGCACGCGCGATGGCGATGCGTTGCCGTTGTCCGCCCGAAAGAATCAAGCCGCGTTCGCCGATGACTGTGTCGTAACCGGTGGGCAGCTTCGTAATGAACTCATCCGCGAGCGCCGCTTTGGTCGCTTCGGTCATCAAGACTTCATCGTCAGGAAACGGCGCGCCATAAACGACGTTGGCGCGTACCGTGTCGTTAAACAGATGAACTTCCTGTGTGACCATCGCAAGCTGTCGGCGCAACGAAGCCAGTTTCAAATTGCGTACGTCGGTGTTGTCAATCAGCACTTGCCCGTCGGTCGCGTCATAAAAGCGCAAAATCAAATTCGTCAGCGTACTTTTGCCCGCGCCGCTGTGACCGACGACGGCAATCATTTCGCCCGCGTTGACGGTGAACGAAACGTCTTCGAGAACTGGAATGTCAAAGCCTGCGCCGTAACTGAAACTCACGTTGCGAAATTCAATCGCGCGCTCAAAGCGTCGCATCTCGATGGCGTTAGGCTGATCGTGCATCGCTTCGTTTTCGTCGAGCAGCTTGAAGATGCGCGCCGCCGAAGCCAAGCCCTGTTGCAGGTCGTGTTGCAAGCGGCTCAAACGTCGCAGCGGGTCGTAGCTTTTGAACATGAAGTACAAAAAGCCTACGAACTCGCCCAACGTCATTGACTGGTTGCGAATGCTGCCTTGCGCGTAATTCAACAACAGCGCGACCGCGATGATGCCGATGGTTTCTAGCACGATAGGCGAAAGAAAATAAATGCGCATCGCCCGCAACTGGTCTTTCATCTGACGCCGCGCAGAGACAGCAAAGCGACGGCTTTCGTATTGCTCCATGCCGAACGCTTTGACGACGCGCTGCGAAGAAATTGCCTCTTGCGCTACGTCCAGCATTTCAGCGCCGCTCTCTTGCCGCGAAGTTACGTGCTTGCGCAAACGTTTGTTGAACGCATTCGTCAAATAGCCAATCGGCGGAGCCAGCAACAAAATCGAACCCGCCAGCCGCCAGTTAAACGTGAAAAGCGCCAACAGATAAACGACCAAGCTGACCGATTCGCGCAACAGGTCGCGCAACGTGTCTGACACAGCGCGCTCGACCAGCGCGGCATCGCTCATCAGATGCGCAGTGAGTTCATTCGTCGAATGCTTGGCAAAGAACCGCGCCGCCTGTCGCGTGATGTGGTCATAAAGCCGCGACCGCACGTCGGCGATCACGTTCTGCCCGATATAACTCATCGCGTAAGACGAGCAGTATTCGGCTACGCCTTTGAGCAAGGTGAACAGCACCAGCAACACGGCAATCGTAGACCATGCTTCAGTCCCGCCCGCTGGCAGCCAGCGTTTCAGGTCGAACGTCCGCAACGCGCTCGGCACTTGCGGCAATTGCGCCTGCGCCGCCGTCATCAAGTCAAAGATCGGTACGAGCAACAAGCCCATCGCACCGTCCAGCAATCCGGTCACAATCATCAACACCACCGACAGCGCAAACAGCGCGCGGTATGGTTTGAGAAAGCCTAAAAGTCGCCGGAATTCATTCATTGATTGCGTTCGGAACGGGAAGCCCGCTAAAACAAGGCGCGGATTATAGGAGCCGGTCACACATTGCTCAAGCGCGGGTTAAGGCGGCGACGGGCTTTACCCGCGAGGCGGCATAAACCGGATAGAGCGTCGCCAGATAACTGACCAGCAGCGTGAAAAGAATTACGCCTGCGCAATCGAACCAGCGCGGCAGCAGGCGTACGTAAGAAATGGAATAGATTTCGTTGGGCAACGCAATCAGGTGGTATTTGTTCGCCAGCCAAATGCCGAGCAAGCCCAGCGGCAGGCCGAGCAAGCTGCCGAATACGCCAATTGCCAAGCCCTGCAAGCGAAAGATCGTACTGATTGCGCGTGACGTAGCCCCTTGCGTTTGCAGGATGGCGATATCCTGCCGCTTTTCCAACACGAGAATCGTGAGCGACGAAACGATGTTGAGCGCGGCAAAAACAATCAACAGCGAAAAGAAACAAAGCACGACGCGTTCTTGCAGTTCCAACGCCGAAAAAAGCGGGCGATTCAAATCCTGCCAGCTTTGCGTAGTGAATTCATTGCCCAGCGTTTGCTTGAGTTTTTCGGCGATGGCTTCGACGGCGTAAATGTCCTGCACTTTCATCTGAATCGTGCCCGCCGTCGCGCCGGTTCCGGTCAATTGTTGCAAGGCAGCGAGCGAGACATAAGCCCACTTGGAATCGTATTCATACAAGCCCGATGCGAAAAAACCGACGACGCGAAATTCGGCGGCGCGCGCGCGCGGTTGCAAGCCCAGCGGCGTGAGCCGTGCGCCTATTATGTTGACCGTCACTTGATCGCCGACTTTGACGTGCAAGGCGCGCGCGAGTTCGCGGCCTATGACTAAGCCAGACGGCACATCGTCAGTGCTTTGCAGTTGGCGCGGATCGCCTTCAATCGTGGTCGTGAAAACTTCGTTAGCGGCGGGCGGAGCCGTGAGGTCTACGGCTTTGAGAATGGCTTGTTCGTTGCGTTCGCCGAGCGCGAGCAGTGCAGGCGTATAAGTTGTCGCGGCTGCCGCAATGACACCGGGCGTTTGCGCGATGCGCTGCGTCAGTTCGCCGTAATTTTCAATCTCGCTGCCGTCGGCTTTGAGCAAATTCAAATGCGCCGTGCCCGACAACAGCTTGTCACGGATTTCAGCACGAAAGCCGTTCATCAGCGCCAGCGCGAAAATCAACGCGGCGATGCTCAAGGTGACGGCCAGCGTAGCAATCCACGCCAGAAACGCAGTCAGGCTGTGACGCCGACGCGAACGCAAATAACGCCAGGCGATGAAATACTCAAAGCGCATCTTTTAGCAGGAATGAATTAGCCACGGGGAACACGGGGAGAAGGGGGAATTTGGGTGGCGATTTGTCGCGGTGGAAGAAGTGGGTTAAATGCGTGAAGTGAGTTCACCGCAGAGTTACGCGGAGTTTTTCGCAGAGTCTCGCAGAGAAAATAATCGAAG
>JANNUY010000959.1:0-3150 GCA_031414155.1 Acidobacteriota bacterium | reverse complement strand
ACCGACAACGTAACCAAAATGGTTGGCTTCGACGAAGAGGCCAACTATTGGATCAATATGGCCGTGCGCGAATCGGTGGCGAATGCCGTCGAACACGGCAATAAATACGACCCGCACAAAACGGTGGACGTGCGTTTCACGATTGGCGTAGACGCGCTGCGCGTCACCATCCGCGATCACGGCGAAGGCTTTGACCCGTCGTCGTTGCCCGATCCGCTCGACCCTGAAAATCTGCTCAATCCCGCCGGACGCGGCATCTTGTATATGCGCAGTTTTATGGACGCGGTGGATTACGAACGTCACCCCGAAGGCGGTATGCTCGTCATCATGACCAAACGCCGCCAAGCTAAAGCAGCACCTGAAACGGAACTCGAACATGCAGTTAGCAATCACTGAACGTACCGGCAACGCCCTGACGGGCCCTGTCACCATTCTCGACTTTCACGGCAAGATCACCATCGGCGATGGCAGCGTGCTGCTGCGCGACACGGTGTTGCGCTTGCTGCAAGGCGGACAGGCACGAATGGTCTTCAATTTGGCGGGCGTGACTTATGTGGATAGCTCCGGCATCGGCGAACTCGTCTCCAGCCTGACCACCATCAAAAATCAGGGCGGCAAACTCAAGCTGCTCAACTTGCCCAAAAAAATCAAAGACCTCTTGATGATTACCAAACTGCTGACCGTCTTTGAGATTCACGAAGACGAAATCGAAAGCCTGCAAAGTTTTGTTGAATAGTCGCGCGGAATTTTTTTGAAAAAGATGATTTTAGCCGTTGACGGAAGCAACGGTTTGCGTTTATAAACTGACCGGTCGGTCAGAATGATTAATGGAGAAACCAATCCGACCTTTTTGAGAACACTTATGGCAGCGAAGCAGCTTGCGACGGGATATGAAGATCAGCGCCGTCAGGAATTGATAAGGGCGACCTATCTAGAAGTAGCCGAAAAGGGCTACTCGGCGGTGACGTTGCAAGACATTGCCAAGCGCGCGGGTGTGAGTAAAGGCGCTACACTTTACTATTTTGCTACGAAAGAGGACTTGTTCCTCGGCGCGCTGGAGTGGTTGGTTGACCATATTCATGGTCGTTTACACGCGGCGGTCGAAGCGCAACAAGACCCGATAGAAAAGCTGCGAGCGATGTTTGCTTCAGTTTTTTGCAACGCCCAAGAAGCGCGCCAGTTCTTTTTAGCGTATTCAGATTTCGTCAGCATCGGCACTCGCAACAAGCGGTTTCACGATTTGAATGCGAAGTTTTATCAAGGCTGCACTTGCCATAACCGCGACATTATCGAAGCGGGTGTGAGCGTCGGCGTTTTTCGCCCGGTGAATGTTGAAGATGCCTGCTCAATGATGCGTGCTTTGATAGACGGTCTGATGATGCAATGGTTTTTTGCTTCTGAGATGACCTTTGACGATTGTCATCGTCGGTGTTTGCGGGTCGTGCTGGAATACCTGACCGGCAAACCGGCAGAAAACGTAGAGCTTAGAGTTATTCACACCAGCGCATAATGGCGCTGATTTTTGGTAGATATGGTTGACCGACTGGTCAGTCATAAAATTAACAGACGGTAAACCCTGCTGGAAATCAAGCAGGAGAAGGAGAATCAATCATGCGTAAACAAATTTTGAGTGGTCTTTTAGCCTTGGTCGTTTCGGTTTTGATGGCGGGCGCGACGTTTGCACAAGGCAAGCAACAGAAAGTCGAATTCTATCTCGACGGCAAAGTCGGTACGGAAGTCGTTAAGAAAGGTGCTTATACGGTCACGTTGCCCGAAGGCAATCAGGGTCAGGTCGCTATCAAGATTGGCAAGAAAGTCGTCACAGCGAATGTCACGAAGAAAGACATCACCACTGCGCCGGAAGCCGACAAGATGACTTACGCGACGAACGATGACGGCACGCGCACCGTGACTTCGCTCACGCCGAAAGGGCAGAAATACACGCTGGTGTTTGAGGGCAATGAAGTCGCCAAACAACCTGTCGCCGCTCCGGTCAAACCCGGCAGCCAACGGTAAAAAGGCGGTAAAAGTTTTTTCTCGAACTGGCAAGCAATTGCCGGTTGTTTTGTACTGGCGGAAATTTGGACGAGCCTGCGTGCGATGAACGTGCGCAGGCTCTTTTTTATTGGGGTTGGTCAGTGAGAGTGCATTGGCTATACTGCTATTTCGGAACTTAACACGTTGAGAGGAAAACCCAAGATGAGTGCAGCCAGACTAGAGATTACGCCGATGGGCGGCTTAGGACAGTTCGGCATGAACATGACCGTCTTTCGTTATGCCGGGCAGATGATGATTGTGGACGCAGGCATGATGTTCCCTGATGAAGACCTGCTTGGAGTGGACATAGCCATCCCCGATCTCAGCTTCATCGAGGAACACAAAGACGAACTTGTCGGCCTCGTACTCACCCACGCTCACGAAGACCACGTCGGCGCCATTCCGTTTTTGCTGCAAGTGGTGAACCTGCCGATATATGCCACCGAATTCACGCTGGGACTGATCGAAAGCAAGCTGCATGAGTTCGGCCTGCTCGATAAAGTCAAGACGCATACCATCCCACCCCGCAAGCCTTTCAAGCTAGGCCCCTTCGAGATTGATTTCATTCGAGTGTCGCACTCGCTGGTTGATTGCGTCGCATTGGCGATCACTACGCCGGTCGGCGTGGTGATTCACACCGGCGATTTCAAGGTGGACGAGACGCCCGTGATGGGTGACGCCATTGATCTCAAGACGTTGAATGAATATGGCGACAAAGGCGTGTTGGCGTTGCTGTCAGATTCGACCAACGTCGAGCGCGAAGGCCGTACCGGTTCGGAAAAAGCCGTCATCCCCGCGTTCGAAAAAATCTTCAGCGAAGCTCGTGGCCGTCTGATCGTGTCGTGTTTTGCGACCAGCATTCACCGGCTGCAAATCGTTTTGGATATGGCGGCGGAATCCAAACGCTCGGTCGCATTGGTTGGCCGCAGCATGATTCGCAACGTCGAAGTGGCGCTGAAGCACGGTTATCTGGACGTTGACGAAGACCTGCTGGTCAGCGCGGCCAAGGCAAAGCGTATGTCTCCGGACGAAGTTTGTTTGATGGTGACGGGTAGTCAGGGCGAGCCTTTTTCCGCTTTGGCCAGAATGTCAGTTGACCAGCACAAAGACGCC
>JANNUY010000958.1:0-5854 GCA_031414155.1 Acidobacteriota bacterium | reverse complement strand
GGTTGCCACGCGCCGGGCCAAGTCAGGGGCGACATCGCGTTGACCACTTATGAAGAAGCGCGCCCGTGGGCCAAAGCCATCAAAGAAGAAGTTCTCGAACGCCGCATGCCGCCTTATCAAGCCGTGAAAGGTTACGGCCTGTTCAAGCATGACTACTTGTTGCCGCAACGCGACCTCGAACTAATCATTTCGTGGGTAGAAGGCGGCGCGCCGCGCGGCTACGTCAACGATTATCCGAAACCGAAAGAGGCGTGGGCATTAGGCAAACCCGACGCGCTGTTGCAACCTGAAGCACCGGCTGAAATCAATAAGGCCGAAGAAGTGCGTTGTTATTCGCTGCCAACCAACTTTGCCGAAGACCGCTGGATCAATGCTTTCGATTTCGTACCCGGCAACGCCGCCATCGTGCAACGCGCGGCTTACCTGATTGAAACGCCTGCGAATAAAGCCGCGTGCGACATAAACACGATTAGCCCTGACTTGCTCGGTACGTGGCAACCCAACGAAGCGCCGTTGCAATTCCCGCACGATACCGCGCGCCGCGTGCCTGCCGGAGCGACGATCAAATTGATCGTGCATTACCGCCAGCAAAACCCTGATGATAAAGCGACCGATCAAAGCCAGCTTGGTTTGTATTTCTCGCACGAACCGCAACCGCGTGCGCTGCGCAACATATGGATTAAGCCACTAGCGACAATCTTGCCGGTGAGCGACAAACCGCAGCGCGTCACGGTTACGCAAACGATAACAACGCCGACTGAAGCCGTCGCCATTCGCCCGTTGCTGTTTCCTTTCGGCACTTCGTTGCAGGCGACGGCGCATTTTCCCAACGGCACGAGCGAAGTGTTGATCTGGGCGAAAGACTATCGCTTCGCGTGGCAACCGCTCTTTGTCTTTCGCCAACCCATCGCGCTGCCCAAAGGCACGCGCCTTGAAGTTACGGCGTATCTCGAAAACTCAGAAGACAATCCGCGCCACCCTGTTGAGAAGGCGCGTTCCGTTACTTTCAAAGAGCCTTTGTGCGAACTGCTGACGGCGCCGCTCGTGCCAAGCCGTGAGTCTCGTTTGGTGCGCAACCCGATAACGAGGCAGCCTCAGATATGATTTATCGCGCTGCGTTGAGGACTTCGTTGGTTGCCAGCGTTGGCCGCCAATATGACTTGGGTTGGAGTTTGGCGGAGTTGATCATTGGTCTTTCAGGTTCAGCTTCGTCCGATGAGTTCGTCTAACGCTTGCCAGATTTGCTCCATCACGGCTGGCGCAACTTGGCCGAGGCCGTCCGCGACGTAGCGTTTATCAATCGCAGTCAGTTGAAAGACCAACGCTACGGAATCGTGGCGTAAGCCGTTGGCGGGGTCTGCTTCGAGAAAGACGGTAGCGGGGAACCGCAGCGCATCCTGCTGAGAAGTAAGCGGAACGATTAACACCGTAGACAAATTGACAGGCTGCTGAACGATCAATGCCGGACGACGACCAGCTTGGGCGTGTGCTCCCCGTGCAGGCAATTCCACCCAATAAAGTTCGCCCACTCTCACGGCTGGGGATCCTCATAGGGAAAAGCCGACAGGCTCTCTGCCCCCAGCGCCTGCCATTCGGCTAATTCTGCTTTCAGCGTTGCGTTCATCGGCTCATCCGTCAGCGGCACGAGCAGTACGCCGCTTTGAGTTTCGATGACGCGCACCACCACTTCGGATTTGAATCCGTAGCGAGTTTGCATAGCCAACGGCAGCGTAACTTTACCGCCTTCTTCAACCAATAATGTTTCGAGCATTGTGTTCGCTCCGTCCTTCACACATTCGTAATCACTTCATCCAAATTCAAAATCGTACTCGCCACCATCGTCCGCATAGTGAAATCAATTACGCCGCCAGGTATGGCTGAATTTCGCGCAGCGTTTCCGCCTCTTGTTGGCGAACGTGATACAAATCCCAACGCAGTTGCAAGTTCATCCAGAAATCAGCCGAGAGGCCGAAGTATTTTGACAGGCGTAGCGCGACGGCAGGTGTCACGTTGCGTTGTTGATTAACCAGTTCGTTGATGTGGCGATAGGGGAGCATCACAGCTTCGGCAAGTTTCCGTTGGGTCAAACCGAGCGGATTGAGAAATTCAGCTTCCAGCATTTCCCCCGGATGTGTGGGCGTGCGATGGGTTGGGATACGAATCATAAAAGTCACCTCGTTGGTTCAATGATAATCTACAATCTCGACGCTAGCAGGGCCTGCGTCAGTCCAGGCAAAACAGATACGGAATTGGTCATTGATGCGAATGCTGTGTTTTCCGATGCGGTCACCTGCCAATGCTTCAAGGCGATTACCGGGCGGGACGTTTAACTCCTCAAGCAGCGTGACCGAATCAAGTTGGTCGAGCTTACGTGTCGCAATCTTCCACAGGGTCTGAGGGCAGGTTTTTCGCGCGGCTTTAGTATTCGCGCCGTTGAAAATATCTTCCGTGCCTTCAGCTTTGAATGTGACGATCATAGTATTTGAGCCTCACATCGTTACTCCTTCGTAATCACTTCATCCAAATTCAAAATCGTACTCGCCACCATCGTCCACGCCGCCAACTCAAGGCGATCAATCTTTCCATTCAGCGCAGACTCGCCAACTTTTAGCAGCGCTTCGGCGGCGGCTGGATTCGCACGATAGCTGGCGAGTTGTTGCGTGACGAGTTCGCGCAGCACGGTCAATTCGTTCGCCGTTGGCTTGCGTGACGTAGCCAGTTTGAACATTAACGCCAGTCGCGCATCAGTCGCCTTGCCGCCTTCGCGCCCAATTTCAAGCAACGACCGCGTAGCCAGTGCGCGAGCAGCTTCGACGTAAGTCGGATCGTTCATCGTAATCAACGCCTGCAACGGCGTATTCGTCACGGGGCGGCGTCCGTTGCATTTCTCGCGGTCGGGCGCGTCGAACGAGGCGAGCGTGGGCGGTGGGACGGTGCGCTTCCAGAACGTATACATCGTGCGGCGATAGAGGTCTGCGCCGTGGCCTTGCACATAAGCCTGTTCGGTGAATCCGTCGCCGAATGCCATTTCTTCCCACAAACCTGACGGATGATAGGGCTTGACGCTCGCGCCGCCGATGGTGGCGTTGAGCAAGCCGCTCACGGCGAGCGCGTTGTCGCGTACCAGTTCTGCCGCCAGCCGAAAGCGCGGGCCGCGTGCGAGCAGGCGGTTTTCAGGGTCGCGTTCGCGCAGTTGCGGCGTAACTTTGGACGACTGGCGATAGGTCGCCGAAGTCACGATCAAGCGTTGCATCGCTTTCACATCCCAGCCGGTGCGGATGAATTCAGTCGCCAACCAATCAAGCAACGCGGGGTTGGACGGGGCTTCGCCTTGCGCGCCGAAATCTTCGGTGGTTTTGACGAGGCCGGTGCCGAAATACATAAACCAGTAGCGATTGACCGTGACGCGCGCCGTCAGCGGATGAGACGGATCAACCAACCATTTCGCCAAATCCAATCGCGTAGCGCGTTCTGCCTTCTCAGCTTTGATGGGCGTGAAAACGGCGGGTACGGCGGGCGTCACCTTGTCAGTTTTGTTGCGGTAATCGCCGCGCGCCAGAATGAAGGTGTCGCGCGGAATGCCGAGTTCTTTCATCACCATCGTGTTGACGATGGTTTCTTCAAAGGCAGTGCGTTCTTTCTTCAAACGTTTGAGGTCGAGATATTGCTGTTTGATTTCGTTGCTGGCGATGTAAGTCAAAAAGTATTCGCGCAAGCGGTCGCTTTCTTCTTTGGTGCGCTTGCCGCTGACGCCGGAAAGAATCGTTTGTATCGGATAGTTCACCGCCAGTTCATAAATTTCTTTGGCGTCGAGCGTGCGGCCATAAAGCCGCAAGTCGTCGAGTGTGCCGCCATAACCTTTGTTGGCAATCTTCGCGCCGATAACGAGTTCGGCTGGGTTGGCGAAATCGCCCGCGAGCGCATCGCTTTCGACGATGAGTTCGGCGAGCTTGCCGTCGAGATAAACCTGCACGCCCGCAGCCTTGCCCGAACCGTCATAAACAATCGTGAGGTGTTTATATTCGCCGTTGTATAAAGGCGTCTTTGTGCGAACGATGATTGCGTCGTTCGGCCAGTTCGCGGTGAGGCGAATCGTCAACGGAGCCGCCCATCGTTGAATGTCGAATAGAAAACTTTTCTCAAACAGCAGCTCTACGCCGCGCCGCGAAGTCTCATCCGTGATTTGTTGCAAGGCGAGAACGTTCGTCTTGCCCAGACCGGGACGCAGCCAAACGGCGAGCGAGAACGGTTGCGCACGTTTCAACATTGGCTGGTTGCCGAAAGCGATTTCGGTTTGCGCGTCGAGCGAAAGCTGGCGGCTGATTATACCGCTGGTGAACGCGGGGTCGCCTTTGACGGTGCGCGCGTTTAGATAACGTCCTGACGAATCGGCGAGGCTGCCGTCAAAGTCGTAATGCGCCAGCAAGTCTTTCGTCGCGGCTTCGGCGCGCTGGCCGAGCAGCGGTTTTTCCCACGCGGTTTGCAACGGCGCGAGGTTCTTGTCTGACAGTGCGTCTTCAAGCGTGGCGATGGATTGTTTGAGTTCAGCCTGTTTAGCGGTTTGCGCTTCGGTGGGCAGCGACAACATTGGTACGGCGTTGCCTTTGCGTCCGTCGAGTCCGATTTCGGCTACGTTATTGAAGAAGGCGAAGAACTGATAAAACTCCTTGTGCGAGATCGGGTCGAACTTGTGCGTGTGACAGCGCGCGCAACCCATCGTCAGGCCGAGCCAGGTATTGGCCGTAGTCTCGACGCGATCAATGACATATTCAGTCTGATACTCATCGGGAATCGCGCCG
Source organism: Acidobacteriota bacterium (assembly GCA_031414155.1). GTDB lineage: Bacteria > Acidobacteriota > Blastocatellia > RBC074 > RBC074 > JACPYM01. The sequence goes on along the minus strand of JANNUY010000958.1, from coordinate 1,055 downwards.
CCCTCAAAGTTAATCATGTGGTTGCGATTGAAACCCGACGCGATGCGCTGTTCGAGCGAAGCGTTCGGCAGCAAGTCGCCGGCCAACTGTTCAATCGTGAACTGGTCGAAGCGCTGATTCGTGTTGAAAGCCTTAATCGCCCAATCGCGCCACGGCCACATCACGCGGTGCGAGTCAATGTGAAAGCCATGCGTGTCGGCATAGCGCGCCAGATCAAGCCATTGCATCGCCATGCGTTCGCCGTAATGTTGATTAGCCAGCAAGCGGTCTACGAGTTTTTCATAAGCGTCGGGCGCTTTGTCATTCACGAAAGCGTCAACTTCGGCTGGCGTAGGCGGCAGACCAACTAAATCAAGCGAAACACGGCGGATGAGCGTCGCGCGATCAGCTTCGGGCGACGGCTTCAACCCTTCTTTGTCGAGACGCGCCATCACAAAGGCATCAATCGAATTCTTTACCCACGCTGCGTTGCTGACTGGCGGCGCGTCAAGTCGCTTGGGCGCGACGAAAGCCCAGTGTTCATTCCATTGCGCGCCTTCTTCGATCCAGCGTTTGACGGAGGCGATTTGGGCTTCGGTCAGCTTGTGGCCCGAATCGGGCGGCGGCATGACGGCGTTCGGATCGGTGTTACTGATGCGTTTGAAAAGGCGCGAATTCGCTGCGTCACTGGCGACGATTACACCAGCTTTGGCAAAGGCTCCGTCTTTGGTATCGAGCCGTAACTTGGCTTTGCGCTGCTGTTCGTCCGGGCCGTGACAGGCGAAACAATTGTTCGACAGGATGGGGCGAATGTCGCGGTTGAAATCCACTTTACCGGCGGCGGGCTTCGTCTGTGCTTGCGGCATACGAACGAAGAAGCCGACGATGAATAAAGCGGTGGCGAACAGGATTGCCCGTTGAAATTTGCGCATCATGGTGGAATTTTCCTTTGGGTTGAAATTGACATGGCGGATGGTACAGAAGGCTGACGGGCTTTGTCTACGAAGCGAACGGCAATACGGGGAGCATAAGCGACCTGAGCCTTGAAGAGGGCGCGCGATGGGGCTAACGACTCC
>JANNUY010000957.1:0-1256 GCA_031414155.1 Acidobacteriota bacterium | reverse complement strand
GGCAAGAATTGAACGAGTCTCTACACCCGTTGCCCGCATTAGATCATTCGCCAGCGCAATTGCCGCTCTGGCGCGAATTAGAAGACTGCTTGCTGCAAACACCACACCAAAGCGCAATAGATCAATGGACACAAGCGCATTGCCATACGGACAACGCAACCCTGTGTTGGAAGCTGTTATGTTGTATTCGCCATGCTGCGGTTAAGGTGCTAGGTGATCCGAACCCAGCAGATTTTTTTGCGGAGTATTTGCCCGCGCTGCTTTTCTATACGATACGCGCCATCGGCTACGACCTGCCATTGCCGAAGCGGTTGCTGGCAATTTATAGCGCGAGTGAGATTTTGCGTAAGTTGCAGTTTGAACCTTCAACCTGATGGAGTAACACCACTATGCCTGCCGAAAAAATCGTCAGCCAATTCAACAAGAGCGATCTCTTTGCCGTGCTTCCGCCGGGCTTTGTCATCTTCACGTTTTTGTATGCGGCTTATCGCACCAACCGCGATACGGCGTCGTTGTGGGCAGTGTTGCAGGGGTTGGCCGATCAGTTGCAACAGCGCCCGGCGTGGATCGTCTTCGTGTTGTTTGCCGCGTACCTGTTGGGCAATCTGGTGCGCACGACGCCCGTAGGCTTTGCCGAACGAACGTTGCCGCCATTCACGAACAAATTTCCTTATCCCGAAATGTTGCGCGAGGTGGGGAAGACGTTGACCGATAACGCAGAGGCTGCGTGCCTTGACCTCCAACGTGTGCCAGACCTGACAAAGGACGTGCCGATTTATGTTTATAACTACTGGAAAGATGCGTTGTGCGTAGGGACGGCGAGCGGCTTCGATTATTTTCAAACCTTCGAGACGCGGATGCGGTTTTTCACGGGGATGCTGTGGGCGGGTTGGATCGGCGTGGGGTGCAGCGTAGTGATTGCCGTGCGTTGTGGGACGATGACGCATCCGGCGGGCGTGGCGCTGTTTGTGTTGGCTGCCGTAATTCTGCTGACCTTCGGGTTGAATTTTCGCCGCGTGCGTCGTCAGGAAGCGCGTGCGTTGCTGTTGTTATTTGTGGCCTATCAGCAAAACTCTCGACACTCAGCGTCGTCACCAATCGTGGCCGTCGAGGACGATTGAGAATTTGACGCGCTGCGGCGCAAGCTCGCATACTCCGCCGCGTAGTAATTTCCTACTCAACTATAGGTTTCCTCAATGAGTTGTGGAACAAGATGGTATCTTGTTCCAGTTTGAAAGGAACAAGATACCATCTTG
>JANNUY010000956.1:0-13156 GCA_031414155.1 Acidobacteriota bacterium | reverse complement strand
GTTAAACGCCGAGTACATTAAAACGTGGGGAAGGTTCAATCCCTTTTATTCCCCTTCAGTTCCTCAACAAACAGACCCTTTAGCTCAAGTAATGGCGGCTGCCGGTATCGCATTAAAGCAGGAAAACTGGAAAAAGTTACTACCGCTTATAAAAGCAGAACTTATCAGTACAGAACTATGGCGTGAAGAGTATGACAGAGAGAGTAAATCTCAATTCGGATACATAATTCACTTGTTGAGTGAGCGTGCGCGTACGATAAAGGATTTCTCTATTCATGGTCGACCTTATTTCGTAGCCGGGTTGGATTTTGAATTCGACCCAGAAGCCGTCAAAAAGAATTTGAGCAAAGACCCCGCGCTAAAAGAGTTGCTGCCGGGCTTGGCCGAAGCGTTCGCGCCGTTGACCGAGTTCACCCACGAAAGCGCGGAAGCTGCGTTGCGGGCGTTTGCCGAAGCAAAAGGCGTCAAAGCGGGTTTGCTGATTAACGCGACGCGCACGGCGTTGACTGGGCAAGCGGTTGGGCCTTCGTTGTTTGAGTTGGTGACAGCGATGGGGCAGACGCGTGCGGTTGAACGGTTGCTGCACGCGGCAAGTTTGGTTTGAGACAGCCAAGCAGAGCAAGTTCAAACTTTACTAGGGTCAACGCCTAACGCGCGCAATTTTTCGGCGAGCCGATCAGCCCGTAGCTTTTCTTGTTCGGCACGCAACGTTCCGGCATCAGCCCGCAGCCTTTCTTGTGCAGCCAGTTCTTTGCCCGTGAGAACAAGGTCGCCTTGATTGTTCGTCCAGCGTAACCACTCGCGTTGATGTTTTTCAAATTCGCCTTCCCATAAGGTGAGCGCCAGATTGAATTCGGGAAAAGCGGTCGAGTCATAAGGTTCATACGACCAGCCGCGCAGGCGATATACGGTGAGCGTTTGCGCCATCAACACGCCGAGCGGGTCGTAGATGACGTAATACTCAATGCGCATCCGTGCGTACTTTTGTTTTTTCTCGCCGTCTTCGCCACCCACTTTGTTTGAGACGATTTCGATGGCAATGTCGGGGGCTTTGCCGAATTCCCACAGGAAGTAGGAACGATTTTCTTTGTGGCTGAAGTCATCCGGTATTTCGACATCGGCGCTGAACAGCACATCCGGCACGATGGCGGGATTGCGCGCCATATAAAATACGCCGACGTTGGCGAGCGCCACGAATGTGCGGTCGTCGCCCAGACCTTCCCATGAACTGTAAAGCGGTTCGGTTAATAGGCGCTGTTGTTTTTCGCTGAGTATGTTGTCCACGGGCGTATCGTCCTCCGTTATCAAATGGCTAATATCGGGTTGGTAACTGGGCGATGCTGCTGCTGACATAAAATGACTCCACAGGGTTTAGAAGTGTTCGGAGCGTTGAGCTTGACTTGTCATCGGTTTGACAGGCATTTCTAGCAAGCGCCGGAATCATAAACGCCGTTCATTCGGCTGTCTACAAGAGCGGAGGTTGCGTTGAGCGTGAGAGCGAGGGGACGAAATCGAATAATGCAGCGACTACTTCTGCTCGTCGCATGTCTCTGTTTTACTATGGTTGCTCGTGCGAGCGCGCAAACTGTCGCGCCCTCAGTGCAAGAGATCATCAGGAATTACCTCGTCCGAACCGAAGAATACAGCGTCGCTTTCAAAAACCTTTCTGCCGAAGAAACCAAGTACATCGAAAATTATGAAGCCGACGGCACGCTGAAAAATTACCGCACCATCGTGTCAGAGTTATTGGTTTATCAGCCGACTAAAAGCGAAATCGCCCCCGCCGAATATCGCAGTGTGCGCAGTGTGAATGGCAAGCCGTTGCCCGATGCCGAAAAGCGCGCGCTCAAAATGTTTGAAGACATCGGCAAAGCCAGATCCGTGCGCGACGAATGGGATCGCGTTTTCAAAGAGTGGTCGAAATACGACCAAGGGCAGTCTTGGTGGGGCTTCACGATCAATCAGGGCATCGCGCTCAAATCTTCGCTGCCTTATTTCGCTTTCGGGTTGTTGGGGCAGGAAGAAATCGCAGGACGAAAAACCAATGTCGTGTTTTATCGCCAAGTCGCCCCTAGTCCGAATTACACCGGCCCGACTTATTTGGTGAACGATATTCGCAAGTTCGATGCCTATCGTCATTACCCGGTGCTATTCATCGGCAAGCTCTGGCTGGATGCTGAGACGCAACAGTTGCATCGTGAAGAGCGCGTAATGGTGATTTATGTTCCGACCGAAAAACTCGGTTACACCACACACGGGCAATTGCGTGAAATACTCATGAGCGGAAAAGCCAGCGACTTATTGGTGTTGACGCCCGCCCGATGGCAATTCACTTATCAGGCGAGCGAGTTCGACATTCTGATGCCCAAAACTATTGAGATCAATCTTTTCAATCATTTCTATCAACCGAAGTCTGAGACGGGCTTAGGCGCTCCCGAATTACGGCTCGGTCATCGCACCCGCTACGATTACGGCGCTTTCAAACGCTTCGACGTATCGTCTGATGAGTCGAAGCGTGAAATTATCAAACCCTAAATATGGCTAAGATCAATCGCAGAAATTCTATTGCCGTCAACGTCGGCAGCGTGTCTGTAGGCGGCTGTCAGGCCGTGGTCGTGCAGTCCATGACCAACACCGACACGGCGGATGCGGCGGGCACGGCGGCGCAATGCATTGCGTTGGCGCAGGCCGGTTCTGAACTCGTACGCGTGACGGTGAATAACAAGGCCGCTGCCGCCGCTGTGCCTGAGATTGTCAGTCGGATGCATGATGCGGGATTCAATACGCCAATCATTGGCGACTTCCATTACAACGGACACATCCTGTTGACCGAATATCCTGATTGCGCGCGGGCGCTTGCCAAGTACCGCATCAACCCCGGCAACGTAGGCGCAGGCAAACATCACGACAATAATTTCAAGGCGATGATTGACGTAGCCAACGCCAACGAAAAGCCCGTGCGCATTGGTGTCAATTGGGGTTCGCTCGATCAGGCTCTGCTCGCGCGTTTGATGGATGACAACGCTAAACTCGCCGAACCGCTGGACGCCAAAGACGTGATGAAAGAGGCCATCGTACGCAGCGCGATTGAATCTGCCGAACTGGCTGAGAGTTATGGCATGCCGCGCGAACGCATCATCCTTAGCGCGAAAAGCTCTGACGTACAGGATTTGATTGACGTATATCGTGAACTCGCGCGGCGCGGCACTTACGCTTTGCATCTGGGCTTGACCGAAGCGGGCATGGGCGCGAAAGGGATTGTGGCGAGTACGGCGGCGCTCGCGGTGTTATTGCAAGAAGGCATCGGCGATACGATTCGCGTTTCGCTCACGCCGCAACCCAACGGCGACCGCACCGAAGAAGTCATCGTCGCCCAACAGATTTTGCAATCGCTCGGCATCCGTAGCTTTACGCCGCAAGTCACGGCCTGTCCGGGTTGCGGCAGAACTACCAGCACGCTGTTTCAAGAGATGGCGGACGACATCGGCAAATACCTGCGCGAACAAATGCCATTGTGGCGCGAACGCTACGCGGGCGTCGAAGCGATGAAAGTCGCGGTGATGGGTTGCGTAGTGAACGGCCCCGGCGAATCGAAACACGCCAACCTCGGCATCAGCTTGCCGGGTACAGGCGAAGACCCGCGCGCGCCGGTCTTTGTTGACGGGAAACTCAAAGTGACGCTGAAAGGCGCACAGATTGTGCCTGAGTTTATTGAGATTCTGGATCAATACGTCGCCAACCGATATGGCGCTCAATAAAAGACTTTTCGCCCACGAAGTAACACGAAGTAACACGAAGTAGAAGGTTAACAACATCTTCGTGTCTTCTTCGCGTGATTTCATGGGAGGACATTAATGAAAAACCAACTTATAGAAACGTGGCAGATACACAATCGCATCAACCTCTATCTGCTCGACGCCATAGACGAAGCGCACCTCGACGACTTGGCGGCAGGTGGTAAAGGCCGCAATGTCGGCGAACAGATTGCGCACATTCACAACGTGCGCTTGATGTGGTTGCAATCAGCCAATCCAGCGTTGCTGGCGGGCTTGACCAAACTCGAACGCGGCAAGACAGCGTTGAGCAAAAAGATTCTGGCTGACGAACTGACGGCTTCAAGCGCAGCGATAGAAACGTTGCTCAGTCAGGCGCTTGAACCGGGCGGCAAGGTCAAGGGCTTCAAGCCTCATCCCGTAGCGTTTCTCGGCTATCTCATCTCGCACGAATCGCACCATCGCGGCCAAGTCGCGTTGACGCTCAAACAAGCTGGGCATCCGTTGAACAAGAAGGCCAGCTTTGGGTTGTGGGAATGGGGTACGAGGTGATGCCGGCGCAGCGTTTAAGCGACAAGCGCCGGTGAGCTTTCATTCCGTTTGCGCATAATCATTTGCAACCTTTCCTCGCGGCTTTTCTGCGGTTCGTTGTAACCGCGTTCGCCATAAGGTTGCAGTTGTTCGAGCCATAGGCTTTCCAGCGATTCGAGATCGGTTCTTAGTTCGTCCGGCGTGGCATTGCGCAGCGTGAGTTCGTCAAGAATCTCGAAGACGAATTGCGCCGCGCCGCACTCGTTCCAACTGCTTTGCAGCGCGCGGTTTTGGTGGCTCCCCGTTTGTAATTGTAAGCGATGGCGATTCAGCGAGCCGGGCAAGTTGAACGACTTGCTGACGAAAACTTTTTCATTCGTCATATTGCGAATTTGAAAGACGCCCATCGGGCGCGGCGTTTCGCGGTATTGTTGTTTCAAGGCTTTTTGTTCGGGCTTCATTGTTTTCTCTGGTTTTTCTCTAGCGCACAACTTGTCTCAGGCGGTTTGTTTAGCATAGATTGCCTCACATTGACGACTGAACCCACACACCGGCTGCAATAAACCAAGATCAAAGGAACAGACCAAGTAGTTATGGCATCTGCCTCACAAGAAATCTCCCAAGAAATTATTGGACTCGCAAGCAATCGTTATTGTGTGTTTGAACCCATTCTGCCGCGCATTCAAAGCATGCGCGTGCTGGTCGTCAACAACCTGATTGCCGAAGAAGCGCAGTATTCTTCTGCCGCGCGCCAGAGCGCCGGATTCAATGCGCAACGCTGGGTCGAACTTGAACGCAAAATCGCAGGGCTGGCGCTCGCCAATATCACAGGCAACATTCACAAGCTGGTGCGCGCACCTGAAATTCACACAGTTCATCTGGCGCACCTCAATCAGGCGATAGTCAGTGAATTCGACCCTGACGCGATTGTGCTGAGCGGCACGCTGCGCGATTTCGACTTTTACGATGAAGCGTTGCTAGCGCATTTCAAAGAGTTCATTCTTCAAGCACACACACCTGTGCTGGGCATTTGTGGCGGCCATCAATTGATCGGGCAAGCGTTTGGCGCGCGCATCACGACCATTGACGGACAAGCGCCTGCCCTCAAACGCAACGGACGCCTGATCGAATATCAATATCGCTTCGTGAGAATTACCGATATGGAGGACCCGATTTTCACCGGCATTGAAAACCGCCCGACCCCGCGCTGGCAGAAATACACCGAGCGTCGTCACCTGTTGCGCGTGTGGCAAAACCACGGACTCGAAGTTGATCGTTTACCCACTGGTTTCAAACAACTGGCGCGCGGTTATTTGTCTGAGCATCAGATGTTCGTGCGCCGCACGGCAGATCAATTGATTTACGGCGTGCAATTCCGCCTCGAAAAATCGTTTCAAGACTGGCAGACCGACAAGTATTGGGAACACCGCAACGAAAGCCGCGACGGACGATTGTTGTTCGATAACTTTTTGATCGAAGCCCTCAAGTTTCGCGGCAAAGGCGAATATGTGTTGACCAGCGACTTAACGAAATATGCAACGTCTCCGCGTGCCAAAGCTGCGAGCGCGGGTTTCACCGGCGACTTACCAGCGACTGGTTTCTGAGAGTTATGAGCGAACCGAAAATATCAATACAGGTTCTGTTATTCGGCGCGTGCCGCGAATCAGCGGGTACGAGCGAAATGGTTTTTATGCTGGCGTTTCCTGCTACTGTGGCTTCGGCTTGGGCTGAATTGAAAGCGGCACATCCGGCATTGAGCAGTTACGAACGCAGCGCGCTCTTTGCCGTCAACGAAGAACACGCGCCACGCTCACAAGCACTGAAAGCGAGCGATGTACTAGCTATTTTCCCGCCCGTTTCAGGCGGCTGATTTTTTTCACACACACCCAATACCTTACCTTTGGGGAGACAACCACGAACATGATTCTGAACGAATATGAATTGCGCGTGTTGGGCGCGCTGGTCGAAAAACAAATTGCCACGCCAGACTATTACCCGATGACGCTCAATGCGTTGGTCAATGCGTGCAATCAAAAAAATCACCGCGATCCGGTGACGAGCTTTGACGAGACGACGGTGGTGCGCGCGCTTGAAAGCCTGCGCGAAAAAAATCTCGCTTATGTCTTTCACGGCTCCGACGCGCGCGTGCCGAAATACGGCCACACCTTCGCCAAGTATTTCGATTTCAGCGCGCAGGAACTCGCCGTGATGACCGTGCTGATGTTGCGCGGTCCGCAAACGCCCGGCGAATTGCGTTCGCGTACGCCGCACCTTTTCAATTTCGACAACCTGCCCGAAGTCGAAACGACTGTGCAATCACTGGCGACGCGCGCCGAACCGATGGTGGTGAAACTGCCGCGCGGGTCGGGTTCGAAGGAATCGCGCTTTGCGCACCTGCTGGCCGGCGGCATCAATCTTGAAGAAATGGCGGCATCGTTCGCCGAACCCGCAGCTTCACGCGGCGGACGCGGCGACCATGAAACAGCAGGGCGCATCGCCAAACTCGAAACCGAAGTCGAAGAGTTGCGCGCGGCGTTGGCAAGCCTGCAATCACAATTCGCCGAATTCAAAAAGCAGTTTGAATAACAGTCTTACTTAACAAAGAGATTTCGCCACGGGGGACACGGGGATTATTATTGTTTTGATATTCCCCGTGTCCCCCGTGGCTGATTCATTGATTGGAGCCTTTTTCTTTTGGAATCACCTACGCTTTTCACTGAGTTAGCCGCGCAATACGACACGCCGTTGTTTGTGGTATCTGCTCCGAAAATTCGTCAAAACATTGCGCGTTTGCTCGAAGCGCGTGCGCACTTTCCGCGCCTCAAGCTGTGTTTCGCTTCGAAAGCCAATAACCTGCTAGGCGTCTTGCGCGTCGTCCGCGAAGCCGGAGCCGATGTCGAAGTGAATTCGGGCGGCGAGCTTTTTAAGGCGCTCACGGCAGGCTTTCGCCCCGACCAGATTGAGATGAACGGCATCGCCAAAAGCGAACGCGAAATCATCGAAGCTATCGAAGCGGGCATTTACGCCATTAACGTAGACTCGCCTTACGAACTGGAACTGATCGAACAACTCACTGCGCGTTTGAACAAGCGCGCCAACGTCACGATCCGTCTGGTCGCAGGCGTAGGCACGCGCTCGCACGCGGGTTTGCAGACTGCGCTTTATACGTCGAAATTCGGCATCTCGCCCGCGCAAGTGAAAGAGATGATGTTGCGCGCTGTCGCCAAACCTGACCTCATTAACCTCGTCGGCATTCACGTTCACGTCGGTTCGCAAACGCCCGACCCTGAGCCTTATGTCGAAGCCTTCGGCGCGATGTGGGAAATTTTGCTGTGGCTTTACCACGAGACGGGGCACAAGTTGCAACACATCAACATCGGCGGCGGCATTCCGGTGAACTATTTGCGCGACTCCGCGCAAGCCGAAGAGATCAGCGCGAACGAACGCGCGATGTTGGGCGCTACGCTGACCGCTGAAGAGATGATGAAGGCTACGATTGACGCCGTGAGGACTTCAGCGCGCGCCGCCGAAGCCGAACACTTGTTGGATGAACTCGAAATCGTGATGGAACCCGGTCGTTCAGTGATTGCTGACGCCGTGACTTTGCTGACGACGGTGCGCAACGTGAAGCATCGCCCTGAGACGGGTGAGAACTGGTTGCTGACCGATGCCGGATACAACTTGATGCTCTCAATGGTGATGTATCAGTGGTATTACCACGCCGTAAACGTTTCGCGTCCTGATGAAGCCGCCCCGTCGCGTTTCAGAATGGCAGGGCCGCTGTGCGATGGCGGCGACGTATATTTCGATCTGCACGGCGATCATCATTTGCCCGATCACCGCTTGCTACCGGCGACGACGACGGTGGGCGATGTGATAGCGATGATGAATGCGGGCGCTTATACGATCTCGCAAATGACTTCTTATAACGGACGCGTCTTTCCCGCCGTCGCTTTGCTTGAAGAAGACGGCAGCGTTCATCTCATTCGCCAACGCGACACATACGAAGACTTAATTCACCACGAAACGCTATGAATCCAATCGTACTCAAACGACTCACCAATCGCCGCGTAAACCTTGATGAAAGCCAGCTTGCTGATTTCGGGGTAGGTGGCGAGCGCCCTGTGCCCTCGTTGTCGCTCGATGCCGAAATCATAAGCAACGCTTGCGAAGGCGTCTTGCTGCAATACCGCGCGACCAATGGTTCGTTTAGTCGTTCGCTTTATCAACGCTCCGTCGTCGAAGCCGAACAAGCCGCGAAAAACGAATTCGGCATACGTCACGATGAATGGCACTATGAACAGAACGTCTTCAGCTTGCCTGTCGCTCGGGTGCGCAAGCCGAGCGGCGCGCGTCCGCCTGCACCGCTTCGTTAGGCGGCAACGTGTTGAGACATTTATTTCGGGGGACTTCACCTATGAATCGCTATCTGTTCCTTTTCGCGATGTTGCTGGCTGGTACGTTCGCCCTGGCTGCGCAACGTCAAGCCGCTAAGCTGTTTGACGGCAAAACCTTGAAAGGCTGGGAAGGCAATCTCGAACTATTTCGCGTCGAACAAGGCGCGATTGTTGGCGGCACGATGAAAGCGCCGATTGCGCGCAACGAGTTTCTTTGTACCAACGCTGAATACGATGACTTTGAATTGCGGCTCAAGGTCAAGCTCGTGGGCGACCCGGCCAAAGCCAACGCGGGCATTCAATTTCGTTCGCAACGCATCCCCGACCATCACGAAGTCATCGGCTATCAAGCCGATATGGGGCAAGGATATTGGGGCGCCCTCTATGACGAATCGCGCCGCAAAAAAGTACTCGCCACGCCTGCCGCCGATGTATTGGCCAAAGCACTCAAGCGCGATGACTGGAACGATTACGTTATCAGCGCCGAAGGCAAACACATTCGCCTCACGCTTAACGGCGTGACGACGGTGGATTACACCGAAGCCGACGAAACGATTCCGCAACGCGGTCGCATCTGCGTGCAGATTCACGCAGGCCCTGCGAGCGAGGCTTGGTACAAAGACCTCACCTTACAAACGCTCAAAAAACGATGAACAACCTTTTTCGCATTCTCGCAGCGTGCTTGTTGTTGGTTGTTTCCAGTTTCGCTCAATCCAAACAAGCTGAGTGGCGCACCGCTACGCCCGAATCGCAAGGCGTAGATTCCGCCGCGCTCACCGAAGCCATCACGCAAGCCCGCGCGAAAGGCCTCGCCATTCACAGCCTGCTCGTAGTGCGCAACGGCTATCTGATTGCCGAAGCCTACTTTCATCCTTATGACGGCACCCGTCCGCACGACATTGCTTCGGCGACGAAGCCGCTGACCGCGACGTTGATTGGGTTGGCGATTGCGCAGGGCAAAATCAGGAGTGCGCAAGAACCGCTGCTTTCGTTTTTCCCAAAGCGTCTTAAAGATCAGGAGGTCAAAAACGCTGACAAACGCAAGCGCCGCATCACACTCGAACATCTGCTGACGATGTCTTCGGGGTTAGATTGCGCAGGGCGTGGCGAACCGGCGCTGTGGAATATGTTTCTCGCGCCTGACAACACGCAATTCATGCTCGACCTGCCGATGGTGAGCGAACCCGGCGCGCAATACGGTTATTGCAGCGGCGGCATGCATTTGCTTTCGTCAGTGGTGAGCAAAGCGACGGGGATGAATGCCGAAGCCTTTGCGCGCAAACATCTGTTCGCGCCACTTGGCATACGCAATTTTATTTGGCCGCACGATCCGCAAGGCGTATCGCATGGTTTCGGCAACTTGCACTTGCTCCCGCGCGATATGGCGAAACTCGGCTGGTTGTTTCTGAATCAAGGCAAGTGGCAAGGCAAACAAATCGTACCGGCTGATTGGGTAGCGACGGCTACGCGGTCGCACAGCAAGACGGGCGGCGCGGGCACTGCCGATTATGGTTACGGTTGGCGCGTACCCACCAACAATGGCCCCATCGCTTTTGAAGCCAGCGGGCGCGGCGGACAAAGCATCAGCGTGTTGCCATCAAAGAACGCGGTGATTGTCATGAACGGCGGCGGCTTTGCCAATGGCGAAGTGATGAAACAAGTACTGGCGGCATTCAGAAGCGACGGCAAAAGTGACGCAGCGTTGCCCGCGAATGCGGCAGGCACAGCGCAACTGCAAGCGGCGGTGAAAGCCGCGAGCCAGCCGCCACCCGCCAAAGAACAATTGGCCTCTTCGCGCGAACTGGCAATTGCGGGGAAGACATACGAACTTGAACCGAACTGGATGGGCTTGCAAACATTGACGCTCGACGATGCGGTGACAACGGTGAAGCTGCAATTCGGTTATGCGTTCAAGCAGGCGCAATGGGGTGCAGCTTCCAAAATCTACGGCAAAGCTACGCTGACAGAAACGCGACCTATCGGCAGAAACGGTGTGCCGCGCTTTTCGCCCTACGGCATTCTCGGCGCACCGGTTGCGTTGACCGGATATTGGGAAGACGGGCAAACGTTCGTGCTGGAATATGACGAAGTATCGAGTACAAATAGCTATCGCTTGCGATTGAGCTTTACCGATGAGGGCGTGAAGGTTGAAGCGAAAGAGCGTACGGGGTTGTTCGATGAGAAATTTGCAGGCAGACTGCTCGGCAAGCCGTAAGCATCTACTCGAAAAAAGGAGTAAACCTATGCCTGTCGAAGATGCGCAAACAAATGCAGGAGTTGATGTTGATACGATTTTAGCGAACGAAACCGGGCAAGATTACGATCCAGCGCGTAAGCGTGAATACGCTTGGCTCCGCCAGCATCGTTATGAGCACGCAGGGCAATACGTGGCTTTGGTCGGCGATAAACTCGTAGCGTTTGGAACGGATTTTCGCATTGTTTATCAAGATGCTCGAACTGCGGGGTTTTCGCGTCCTTTTATGGTACGCATCGAAGCGGCAGATGAGCCGCCTTTTGGCGGCTGGTAATTTCTCAAAGCAGATTCTTGTACGATTCAGACGCAGAGACATAATGAGCTATGGCCTACTACGTTGACCTTTTTTCTCCCGAAACTTACGAAGCCTTTGCGCGGTCAAATCGCAACATCTCAGGGTTCCGATTACGCCAAGAAAACGCAGCCCGCAAAGTTCAAGTTGGCGATAAGTTGATTTGCTACATGACCAGGGTGTCTCGCTGGTTCGGCATTCTTGAAGTCACCAGCCTGTATTTTATAGAGACTACGCCGCTGTTTTATCCCGCGGATGACCCGTTTGTTGTTAGGTTTGCCGTTAAAGAGGTGGCCTGGCTTCCTGTGGAATACGCCGTTCCTATTCGAGAAAAGCAGGTTTGGGAAGTGCTTTCATTCACTAGAAATTTACATCCTGATTCCGTGGCGTGGACAGGGAAAGTTCGAGGCAGCTTGAATCGGCTGGATGATCAAGATGGTAAATTTCTTGAAGACTTTATTTTGAAACAGGCCAGTCAAGGGGAAGTGTTTGCGATTGATCAACAAGATTTTGAGAAACACCTAACCCATCGGGTTCGTGGTCTGAATAGCCAAGTGTCTGTTTCAGTGCCGCAAGATGCTGATCCACCCCAAGCCATAATCACTCAACCTGAAGTAAGAGAGTCAATAAAGATTCAATCTCGTCTGGCAATGATTGGTGCCAAGATGGGGCTAAAAATTTGGTTGCCTAAAAATGATCGGGGCGCAGTCCTGACTGAATGGAGTGACGAAAACGGCTCTTTGTTGGATATGCTTCCGCTCAATTACGACGAAGCGACACTGAAGACAATTGAGCAGATAGATGTCATTTGGTTAAGAGGCCGATCTATCGTTCGAGCTTTTGAAGTTGAACATACAACTTCCATTTACTCAGGGATATTACGAATGGCGGACTTGCTCGCTCTTCAGCCAAACATGAATATCAAGCTTCATATTGTTTCGTTTGATGCTCGCCGTGAGAAGGTCTTTCAGGAGATTCGCAGGCCGGTATTTTCTCTATTAGAAGCTGGCCCACTCTCAGAAAAATGCACCTATCTTTCATACGGTAGCATTGAAGAAATTGCAGGGCTGAAGCACTTGCCGCACTTGTCTGAAAGCGTGTTGGATGAATACGCTGAAGAGGCTGAATGATGTATCGTTTGGCTAAGGTTTTGTTTACAGTTTGGTCAACGTGATTGGGGGCCAAGCTAAAGTCGTTTCACTGCATATCCTTTACACGAACACCTTATGGATGAAGATAAACCCCAACTCATTCGCGGCCTGACTCTCACCGACACCACCGCGCTTGTCATCGGTACGGTCATAGGCACGGGCGTCTTTCTCAAAGCCGCGCCGATGGCGCAAGCCGTAGGCACGCCGATGCTCGTGCTGGCCGCGTGGGTCGCCGCAGGCTTGCTGTCGCTCGCGGGTGCGCTCACTTACGCCGAACTCGGCGCGATGATGCCGGAGGCAGGCGGCGAATATGTTTACCTGCGCAAGTCTTATGGCGAAGCGTCGGCGTTTCTGTTCGGCTGGCAGCGGTTCATCGTGGCGGGCAGTGCTTCGATAGCGAGCCTGGGTGCGGGCTTTGCAATTTTTCTGTCGAGCTTTTTGCCGCTCGGTACGGTGTGGGCTGAACACAAATTCATCGTGTTAGGCGAAACGATCAACTGGCAGTTCGGTGCGAAACAACTCGTTGCGGTGGCTGTGATTCTGTTCCTCACGGCGCTCAACTGTCTGACCGTAGCTTTCGGCGGCAAGGTGCAATCGCTGCTCACCGTACTCAAAATCGCAGGCATCCTGTTCGTCATCGGCGGCGTATTTTTCGCGTCGCACACGGCTTCGTGGACGCATTTGAATACGCCCGCCAACGCCCCGCAATGGAGCGGGTTCGCGTTGTTCGGTACGGCAATGCTGGCGGCGCTGTGGGG
>JANNUY010000955.1:0-1706 GCA_031414155.1 Acidobacteriota bacterium | reverse complement strand
TCGCCGACCGGCGCGTCTTCATTCACGTCAACGGAAAGGCCGAAGCCCGCCGCCGTTTACTCGCCGTGATTCGTTCTGACTTTGAGCGCATCCATAACGACTTGCGTTTCAAACCGGCGGAGTTGGTTCCGCTCTTCGATCATCCCGATGAAGCCGTGACGTATGAAGAGTTGAAGGTTTATGAACAAAGCGGAATGCCGACATTCACCAAAGTTGTGAGCGGCAAAGTGATTCAGGTTGATGTGCAAGAACATCTTAACGGCGTAGACCTTGCGGGTACACGACGCAAGGAAGACAAACGCGAAGCGATAGCAGAGATGCGCGAAGAACCGATTCGCGTGTTTATCAGCTACGCGCACAAAGACGAACGCTTCCGGTTGGCGCTGGAACCGCACCTGAAATTACTGCAACGGCAAGGACAAATCGCTACGTGGCACGACCGTTTAATTAAGCCGGGCGCGCAATGGGCTGATGCGATTGACGCCAATCTCGAACAAGCCAAAATCATTTTGCTGTTGGTGAGTTCAGACTTCATCGCGTCGGATTATTGCTACGAAAAAGAAATGAAGCGCGCGCTCGAACGACATGCGGCGAAAGAGGCGGTGGTGATTCCGATCATCATCCGCGATTGCCAATGGGCGAGCGCACCGTTCGCCAAGTTGCAAGGATTGCCGTCCAAAGCCAAGCCCGTAGACCTTTGGCCGAAGAAAGATACGGCGTGGCGCAGCGTCGCCGACGGCATCGAAAAGGTCGCGCGAAAATTGCGGCAACGGCATTCGTCGAGTGAATAAACCCCGTCGTTTTGACAGGTCTCTGAAGGCGTCTATATCATCCCGCCATCGCGCAATTCATGAGAAAGAACTCGTTGCCTCAAGGCACTCGTCATTCATTCACACCCAATCCGTTGCAGGACTTTTTTGCATGCACAATCGCATCCTCGTTACCGGCGGAGCCGGATTTATCGGCTCCAATTTCATTCACTATCTGTTTCAGCAACAGCCTGACGCGCAGGTCTTCAACCTTGACGTACTGACTTATGCCGGAAGCCCCGAAAACCTGAGCGGCTTGCCCGCAACGGCGGCGTATACGTTTATCAAGGGCGACATTGCCGACACCGCGAAAGTCGCTGAACTATTGCGGCAACAGCGCGTAGACACCGTGATTCATTTCGCGGCGGAATCGCACGTAGACCGTTCGATCAGCGGCCCGGCGCAGTTCATCCAAACCAATATCGTAGGCACGCTCAACCTGCTCGAAGCCGTGCGGCAAGTCTGGCTGACCGAAAAATTGTTGCCGCTTGATGAGGTTCGCTTTCATCACATTTCGACCGACGAAGTTTATGGCACGCTGAAACCGGATGATCCGGCGTTTGCTGAGACGACGGCTTATGCGCCTACGTCGCCTTATGCCGCGTCTAAGGCTTCGAGCGATCATATCGTGCGCGCTTATCATCACACTTACGGCTTGCCGGTGACGCTGACAAATTGCTCAAACAATTACGGCCCTTATCAATTCCCTGAAAAGCTGATTCCGCTCATCACGCTCAACGCGCTCGAGGGCAAGCCGCTGCCGATATACGGCGACGGACAACAGATACGCGACTGGCTTTATGTCGAAGATCATTGCGACGCCATCTGGTCGGTCGTTACGCGCGGCGCGGTCGGTGCGACTTACAACGTCGGCGGCAATACGCAACCGACGAATCT
>JANNUY010000954.1:0-6868 GCA_031414155.1 Acidobacteriota bacterium | reverse complement strand
CATCAACCAATTCGCTGATGCGACGAGCGACCATCAGTGGATTCATCTCGATGTCGAACGTGCCGAGCGCGAATCGCCTTACGGCACGACCATCGCGCACGGCTTTCTGACGCTGTCGTTGATCGTGCCGCTGATGGCGAGTGCGGTGAAATTCAACTTTGCCACGAAGCTGAGTTTGAATTACGGCTTGAATCGTGTGCGTTTCGTTTCGGCGGTTCCGGCAGGCAGCAACCTGCGCGCGCGCGTCACGCTGCAATCAATTGAAGATTTCGAGGGCGGCCATCAGTTCACTTGGCAAGGCACGATTGAACGCGAAGGCTCAGAAAAACCGGCCTGCGTTGCCGAATGGCTCTCGCGCATTTATGTCTGACGCGGTGCCTGAAGCGGCAATGGACTCCACCAACATTATCAAACAGCGCGGCGTTGTTCGTACTTATCTCGAATACGGTGTCGCGCTGACGATTCTGAAACTCTTCGGCCTAATGCCGCGCAAGCTGGCGCTGCAAGCCGGATACGCGGTCGGAGCCTTAGCCCATGCCGTGCTGCCACATTTGCGCCGCCACGCTGAAGCCAACTTGCACATCGCTTTTCCTGCCATGCCAGAATGCGAACGTGAACGCATCAAGCGGAACGTCTTCCGCAACCTCGGACGCCTGCTGGGCGAAGTCACGCAGTTCCCCAAACTCAACCGCGAGAACATTCAAAGCATCGTCACTTACGAAGGACTTGAGCATTACGTCAACGCCTTGAACAGCGGACGCGGCGTGATCTTGTTGACCGGACACATCGGCGCGTGGGAACTTTCGGTCTTTGCGCATTCGCTCAACGGCTATCCGATGTCGTTCCTCAAACGCAACGTAGACAATCCGCTGGTTGAACAACTGGGCGAAAGCTATCGCTCGCGTTTCGGCAATCGCAGCATTGATAAAAAAGGTTCGGTGCGCGAAATCATCAAGACGCTCAAATCCGGCGGTGTCGTAGGCATCCTCGCCGACCTCAACACTTCGCGCGAAGAAGGCATCTTTTGCGATTTCTTCGGCACCCCGGCTTGCACTACGGCGGGTGTGGCTACGCTGGCTTTGCGCACGGGCGCGCTGGTCGTGCCGGGTTACTTGCTGTGGGACGAAGCCGCGCAAATTCATCGGCTGCATTTCGAGCCGCCAATTGAATCAATAGATACGGGTAATCAGAAAGAAGATGTGCTGGCGAATACGGCGCGTTATACAAAAGTGTTAGAGAACGTCATCCGTCGCCATCCCGACCAATGGCTGTGGATTCATCGCCGCTGGAAAACCCGTCCCGTCGGCGAGCCGGGACTTTATTAACAACCATGCGCCTATCCGCCTGACAGATGCGTAACCTCGCCGTATAATTCGCGTCTTCCTGGTTAGACCTTTCTGCACTTCAAGGAACAATGGAACAAGCGACGCAAGCTGCCGAGCTTGCGTCGCTTCTGGATTGAACTCATCGGCAACCGCGCGAGCAACCATCACATTTGATGGCGCGTAACGCGGCTTCCGCAATGGACGCATTAGCAACAACGCAAGCTCGGCAGCTTGCGCTACTTTCTTCGAGGAGAGCTTATGAGCAATACGACACGCAGAGATTTTATTAAGACCGGTACGGCGGCAACGGCGATGAGCGCGTTGAGTTACAGCCGCGTGCTGGGCGCGAACGGCAAAGTCCGCACGGCGATTGTCGGCGCGGGCGACCGGATGATGCAATCGCTCGTACCTGCGTTTTTTGCGCACGCGGGCGAATTGAATTTTGAACTGGCGGCGGTGTGCGACATCTGGAAGCATCACCGCGAAACCAACAGCGAAAAGCTCAAGACCAATGCCAAATGGGCGCAGAAAGACGCTGCGTTGGCGTTGGCGCGCAACACCGACGAGCTTTATGCGATGAAAAACATCGACGCTGTGATGATAGCGACGGCGGACTTTCAACACGCCTATCACGCCATCGAAGCCGTCAAGGCGGGCAAAGACGTGTATTGCGAAAAACCTTTCGCCAACATCATGTCTGACGCCAACGAAGCCTTGCGCGTGATCGGCGGTTCAAAGCAGGTCTTTCAAGTCGGCACGCAACGGCGTTCGACGACGAGTTATATGAAAGCCAAAGAATATCTGGATTCGGGCAAGTTCGGCGACATTGTGTTTGCCGACATGACCTGGAACGTCAACCAACCGGGACGCTGGCGGCGTCCGCGCGTCGTGCCGATTATGAAAGAGGCCGATACTGACTGGAAGCGTTTCCTGATTAACCGCGACCCCAAGATCGCCTTTGATGCGCGCAAGCACCTTGAGTTTCGTTTGTTCTGGCCGTTCTCGTCGGGCATTCCCGATCAATGGATGGTTCACCAGATTGACACCGTGCATTGGTTCACCGGCATTCCGCACCCGCGCAGCGTCGTGGCAAACGGCGGCCTTTATTTGTGGAAAGACGGACGCACCAATTGGGACACGATGACGGCGGTGTTTGATTATCACAATCCGAAAACCGACAAAGCCTTTCAGGTGTTGTATTCGTCGCGTCAAACCAATGCGCAAGGCACGACTAATGAAGAAGGCAACGTCAAAGAGTTGTATATGTCGAACAACTGCACGATCAACCTTGATAACAACACTGTGTCAAAGGATGGCGGTTTGACCGAACGTCATGCCAAAGCGATGAACATGCCTGCGAGTTCGCTTGAGACGACTACGCTGTCAACTGAGGGCGGCATCGTCGCGTCGGCCAATACTGGCGCAGACCCGCAAACCAGCGCCCACATGCGCAACTGGATGGATTGCGTGAAGTCGCGCAACCAAAAGACCAATGCGGACATTCATGCGGCTTACAACCATTCGGTCGCACTGTGTATGACGATTCGCGCGATTCAAACCGGAATGCGCGTGACCTTTGACGACAAGAAACAAGAAGTCATCGCAGGCTAACTAACTTAAAGCACGAAGCGTGTCCGTAGCTCTGCCACGGGCAGGTAACGGCCACGCTTCGCGTTTTGATTTTTCACCCAACAGGAATTTTATGAAACGCACTCTTGCACTCTTACTCATCACGTTCATGCTTGCTGCCACCACGCAAGCGCAATCCGTAAAACTCGCTGAGAATAAAGCCAAGAAACAGGTTGACGTAACCGTAGACGGCCAGCCCTTCACTTCTTACGTCTATTGGGACGATCAGAAAAAACCGATTTTGTATCCGCTGCGCACGGCGAAAGGCACAGTGGTGACGCGCGGTTATCCGCTCGAAAAAGTCGCGGGCGAACGCACCGATCATCCGCATCACATTTCGAGTTGGTTCAATTACGGCAACATCAATGGCGTAGACTTTTGGAATACGCCGCCCGATGGCGTGAAACGCGACACGGGCGCAATCGAGAAATTCGGCACGATCAAACATCAAGCAATCAAAGGCATGAAAAGCGGCAAAGGCGCGGCTTCGATGAATGTTTCGATGGATTGGATCATGCCCGATGGCGCAAAAATTATGCAGCAGGACGAGACGATTCATTTTCGCGCAGCTAAAGACCTGCGCATCATTGATCGCGTGATTACGCTGACGGCGCAAAACGAAAAGGTGGTTTTCAACGACAGTAAAGAAGGCGCGATTGGCATTCGCGTAACGCGCACACTGGAAGAGCCTTCCAACCGGCCTGAAATTTTCACCGACGCGAACGGTGTACCGACTAAAGTTCCGATGATGGATAACACAGGTGTCGCAGGCGTTTATCTGAGCAGCGAAGGCAAAGTCGGCGAAAAAGAAGGTTGGGGTACGCGGGCCAAGTGGATGACGTTGAGCGGCGTGGCGAAAGGTGAAGAAGTCGTAATCGGCATTTTCGATCATCCGAAAAACTCGACTTATCCGACTTACTGGCACGCGCGCGGCTATGGGTTATTTGCGGCGAATCCGTTCGGCGCGAAAGAGTTCACCAAAGGCGCTACGACCTTGAATTACACTTTGCAACCAAAGCAAAGCGCAACCTTTCGCTTTCGCATTCTGATTCATTCAGGCAAGTTGACGAAGGAACAAACCGAGGCGCTTTACGCGCAGTTCCTCAAAGACATCACCAACTAATCAAAGTTCCAGCGAAGCCGTACTGCGCGGACGCGCGCCGAGCGTACGTTTTATGCTGGCAACCCAGAAATCAAAACGAGTCGTCGCCGCCGTTTTTTCGGACTCTACCGTGAGAACGGCGGCGTCTTTTTCTACGGGTTGGCTGCACATAGGGCAGATGTGGTGATAGGCAAAAATGGGATACTCGCACCGCGCACAATGCGTAGAGATTTTTTCAGTAGATTTGATTCCAGACATACAATTGCTTTCTTGGGGGAGAAGATAATTTATAAGTCAGGGGAAATAATAAAATGTTTCAGGCAGTAAGTGTGCAAATTATAGACAGATAGCACTACTTGTCTAGTCAGCGCCTTGCTTGCACTTGCCTGAAAGCCAGTCAAATTGGCCTTTAAGTATGACGAGGTAGGATATTGAAGTGATTTTGGGAGATGCCGCCTGAGACGGTCTGTTTTTATATCAGCGCCCCAAACGCTCTCCTGATGCTGAGGTTGCATTATTTCTCCGGCTTTAATCTTGATGAAACCATGAATGACTTTTCCATTCACGACACGCCGCTCGGCGAGTTATTCAAACTTCCGCAAGCGCCCGACGAATGGCAGCAATACCGTTTAGCTGACGAACAGGTCGCGTTCTTTCACGAACAAGGTTATCTCGCGGGACTGCGCATCCTGAGCGAATCGCAAGTCGAGCAACTACGCGCTGAACTCGTTGAACTGATGAATCCGTCACATCCGTCAAACTCTCTCTTTTACGAATTTCATAGCAACGAAGCCACTGACGCGAATCGCCAACTCTTTCACGCACTCGGCGCGTGGCGCATCACCGCGGGCTTTCACGATGTGCTGTGGCACCCACAATTCACCGTCGCCGCAGCGCAATTGTTAGGTGGAGCCGTGCGTTTCTGGCACGACCAATTGTTTTGCAAGCCCGCGCATCACGGCGGTTGCGTCGCGTGGCATCAAGATTATTCTTACTGGACGCGTACCCAACCGCTGGCCCATTTGACTTGCTGGATTGGCCTTGATGATTCGACGCGAGAGAACGGCTGCTTGCATTACATACCCGGCAGCCATCGCTGGCCTGACTTGCCCATCACCGGACTGGCGGGCGATATGGACGCAGTGCAATCCATTTTGACCGATGAACTCAAAGCGCAGTTCAAGCCCGTTGCTATCGAACTCAAAGCGGGCGAATGTTCGTTTCATCATCCGCGCATGATGCACGGCTCTTACGCGAACGACTCTGAACGTCCGCGTCGTGCGACGGTTATCAATGTGTTTCGTGATGGTGTGCGTTCAGCGTCGGATGAACCATTGCTCAACGGCGTACCCGTGATTCCGTCAGGGCAACCGATGGGCGGACAATTCTTCCCACTATTGCTTGATCCGATGGCAGTCGGATTACCAATTCAAGAAAGATCGCTATGAAAAAAATCATTTTGTTTGCCGCAACGCTGTCGCTGCTTTGCTTGGCTGCCTTCGCGCAAAAGCCGCGCAAGGTCACGATTCAAAAGCAAAGCTATCGCGGTTGGAACGACGCACTCGTGATGAGCAACGGTCTCGTCGAAGCCGTCATCGTCCCCAGCATCGGGCGCGTAATGCAGTTTCGTTTCGCAGGCGAAGCTGGAGTCTTTTGGGAAAACGCGGCGCTCGCGGGCAAGCCCGTCAACGCAGCCAGCAACGACTGGGGTAACTTCGGCGGAGACAAATCATGGCCTGCGCCGCAAAGCGAATGGCCGAAAATTACGCCGCGCGCGTGGCCTCCACCGGTGGCTTTTGATTCGATGCCCTGCACGGCGAAAGTCATCGGCAACGTGGTCGAACTCACCACGCCGATTGATCCGCATTACGGCATTCGCGTCGTACGCACCATCAGCCTCGACGCGCGACAACCCGTGATGAATATCAAAACGGCTTACGAAAAAGTCGAAGGCGAGCCGCGTCGGGTGAGCATCTGGGTCATCACGCAATTGCCCGAACCGGTGATGGTCTATGTGCCGCTGCCTGCGCAGTCCATCAATGCCATTGGCAATGCGAATGGCTATGTCCTGCAATCCAAAACCGCGCCGCCTTCACTCAAACGCACAAACAACTTGCTCTCAATGACGCGCGATAAAACGACGGCTTACAAAATCGGTACGGATGCCAGCACGATGTTGTGGATGGGCGAGAAATTCGCCGTGCGGATAGATTCGCCGCGCCAGCCGAACAAAGAACATCCCGACAGCGGCAGCAGCGCGGAGGTTTATACGAACCCCAATCCGTTAATTTACGTCGAGCTTGAAACGTTGGGGCCATTGCGCGAAATGAAAAAGGGTGATCGCATTGAACACGGGAACACCTACACGCTTTATCGTCATGGCAGACCAATGACAATCGCAGAAGTGCAATCCAGGCTAAGGCAGAAATAAGAGGGCATACCAAGGATGAAGCTTGTCCATCTACGCCGAGCAATCCGGCAGGCGCACTCATATAATTTGAGTTACCTGACGCCACGCTTGAGCTACTAATCTAGCGAAACAACTCACCAGGTAGTCACATCCTTCATTTATCAAATTAAAGTCTTTTGAGAATCTCCTTAACAATCAAATCTCTTTTAGGGCATGGTTCCCACAATGGTGTGTCTTTATACGACAAGTCATGCGGAAATGGGCGTTGTCCAGATTCTAGTTGAAATTCGGTCTGTGAGCGGAGTTGGACAGAGCGGTCAACAGACTACTTTCTAGTTGAAATTCTGTGTTTGGACGGCTGCCGCGATTGCGCGTTGCAAGTGAGGCAGTCGTGCGTAGTTG